>NZ_KB291413.1:0-89207 GCF_000318295.1 Capnocytophaga sp. oral taxon 326 str. F0382 | reverse complement strand
GTTTTGCAAACGCCCTCTCAAGAAAAACTTTTAGAACGCTCCCCTTGTACATATTTATAATTCTTTAAACGAATTGATAATCTCCTTCATTTGTTGGTAATGTTTCTCTTTTTTGTTAGCTAACGTCCACGTGAAAATCTGGTAGTACGTTTTCTTTGTTTCGATGATAGCCACCACATAGAACACCCCCATACCATTCACTTCTTCTGTAGTCTCCACTACTATAGCAGGATACTTATTGATAGTGGTTTCGGTAATTTGCTTGGCAGTAGGGCGCATCATATTGGCTTCAGCCCAACCTTTTTTGCAAATCTCAAAGTAATTTTTAAGCTTAAACTTTTTGGCGAAAGCATTTTTGCTGCGAATGTGCAACGAATCTTTCAAAACCTCATAGAGCATATCGTTCACTTCCGATCGGTTTTCATCAATTACCGCTACAAAAAAGTCGGTTTTGCGGTCACCATACTGCAAAGAAGCTTGCTCATAGAGATTGTTTTGGTTAGTAAGAGAGTTAGGTAGTTTTACTTCATACTTGTCTTCTATGTTCACCACTTGAGAAGATTCTGTCGAATTTTCACTAATCCTACAAGCAGTAGCCGATAAAAAGAGCACGATGAAGTATAGTTTATTGAAACGTCTCATCTCTTGCTAATTTAGTTTTTTCCGCTACAAAAGTAGAAATAAATTTTTAAAAATCAATTTTTTTAGCAAAAAAATAACAAAAATGTTTTTTTACCTCAGAAAAAAGACAGAATTTTGTACCCAAAAATAAAACAATGCTACCGCTGAAAGACACATTAAAACACCAAGGATTACGCAACCAATTAGCCAATTTACTCAGAGAAAAAGGCATTAAAGATGAACGCGTATTAGCCGCCATTCGTACTATCCCTCGACATTTGTTTATGGATAGCAGTTTTGAAGACCACGCCTATCAGGATAAAGCCTTCCCTATAGGTGAAGACCAAACCATCTCTCAACCCTACACCGTCGCTTTTCAAACCGAATTGCTACAAGTAGCCCCACACCAAAAAGTCTTGGAAATAGGTACGGGCAGTGGCTACCAATCCAGCATACTCTTGTATTTGAACGTAAACCTCTATACAATCGAGCGCCAACAAAAACTCTTCAAGCAAGCCCAAATGCTGTTACCCAAGCTCATCAGTAAACCCGTGCGTATGTATTTTGGCGATGGCTATAAAGGTTTGCCTAACGATGCACCCTTCGATCGTATTTTAGTAACGGCAGGTGCGCCTTACGTGCCCAATGCACTTCTCTCACAATTAGCCATTGGAGGTCGCTTGGTAATCCCCATAGGCAATGAAACTCAAACAATGACCCTCTACGAACGCATCTCCGAAAAAGAATTCCACAAAACCGATTATGGTACATTCCAGTTCGTGCCAATGTTAAAAGAAAGAAATTAATAATCCCAGACTCTTTTGCATCATATTCCGTGAAATATAGTAGCAGCAACTGTCAATCTGTCCAAATTACAATTGATAATAGAAATTTATCCGTGTCAAAATCCGTGTAATTTGTGCAATCTGTGCCCAACTTTTGTAGTAGAGCTGCCTCTCTGTCTTCAATGCAAAATGAAGAATTCTGAATAAAAATTGACTCCTTTTTGCTGTTAAATAAAAATAATTACGTACTTTTGCCCAAAATTTAATACAATGGAGAAAATAACCGCTGCCATCACAGCTGTCGGAGGCTATGTACCTGAAGATGTTCTAACCAATGCAATGTTAGAAAAAATGGTAGATACTAACGACGAGTGGATTTACACCCGTACAGGCATCAAAGAAAGACGCATACTCAAAGACCCCGATAAAGGCTCTTCCTTTTTAGGTATTGAAGCCGCTAAAAACCTTATTCATAAAACAGGTCTTGACCCCAAAGAAATAGACTTAGTTATTTTGGCTACGGCAACCCCCGATATGCCTGTAGCCCTTACAGGTCCTTATGTAGCATCTCAAATAGGCGCTGTCAATGCCTTCGCATTCGATTTGCAAGCAGCTTGCTCAAGCTTCCTATTTGGCGTTTCAGTAGCTGCTAAATACATAGAGTCAGGTCGTTATAAAAAAGTTCTCTTGGTGGGGGCAGATAAGATGTCGTCTATCATCGATTACACCGATCGCGCTACTTGTATCATCTTCGGCGATGGAGGTGGTGCCGCTCTCTTTGAACCTAATTATGAAGGTTTAGGGATACAGGATGAACTCCTCAAAAGCGATGGGGTAGGGCGTAATTATTTATACATCAAAGCTGGAGGCTCTCTATGCCCCACTACTGCCGAAACAGTGGCTAACAAAGATCACTTTGTATTCCAAGACGGCAAAACTGTATTCAAATATGCTGTTACAGGTATGGCCGATGTCGCCGAAGAACTCATCAAACGCAATGGATTAACACGCGACGATATACAATGGCTCGCTCCTCACCAAGCCAATAAACGCATTATCGATGCTACTGCCGAGCGTATGGGCTTACCTTCCGAAAAAGTAATGCTCAATATCTATAAGTACGGCAATACTACTTCTGCAACTATCATCTTAGCTCTTAACGACTACGAAAACCAACTCAAAAAAGGTGACAATATTGTATTAGCTGCCTTTGGAGGCGGTTTTACTTGGGGAGCTATTTACCTCAAATGGGCTTACGATGGAACCCTCTATCACAAATAAATAACAACTATAGAAAGAATACAATATATAATATATAACGTATGGATTTAAAAGACATTCAAAATTTAATTAAGTTTGTTGCCAAGTCAGGGGCAAGCGAAGTGAAATTGGAAATGGAAGATGTAAAAATCACCATTAAAACAAACCCTGATGAAAGTGGCAAAGAGCAAGTGTTCGTACAACAATTGCCTATAGCTCAACAACTACCTCAGTTGCCTTTGCAACAGTCAATGCCTGTACAACAACTCCCCGCAGCTGAACCTGCCGACAGCAAACCTGCAACCCCCGCCGATGACGATAGTAAATATATCACTATCAAATCGCCGATGATTGGTACTTTCTATCGCCGTCCCGGTCCAGATAAACCGCTATTTGTTGAAGTAGGTTCTACCATCTCTAAAGGTACTGTCATTTGCATAATCGAAGCAATGAAACTCTTCAACGAAATAGAATCAGAAGTTTCTGGTAAGATTGTTAAAATATTGGTTGACGACTCTTCTCCTGTAGAATTCGACCAACCTCTGTACTTAGTGGATCCATCCTAAACCAAACAACTATGTTTAAAAAAATATTAATTGCCAACCGTGGAGAAATTGCCCTGCGCGTGATACGTACGTGTCGCGAAATGGGTATCAAATCGGTAGCCGTATACTCTACTGCCGATGCCGATAGCTTACACGTGCGCTTCGCCGATGAAGCCGTTTGTATAGGTCCTCCACCAAGCAAAGATTCTTACTTAAAAATACCTAATATTATTGCCGCTGCCGAAATTACCAATGCCGATGCCATCCACCCCGGCTATGGCTTCCTTTCGGAAAATGCCAAATTCTCTAAGATTTGTGCAGAACACGGTATTAAATTCATCGGAGCTTCTCCCGAAATGATTGAAAAAATGGGTGATAAGGCTTCTGCCAAAGCTACTATGAAAGCTGCTGGAGTCCCTACGGTACCAGGCTCTGATGGACTTGTAGAATCATTGGAACACGCTAAAAAAATAGCCGCCGAAATCGGTTATCCTGTAATGCTAAAAGCTACAGCCGGTGGAGGTGGTCGCGGTATGCGTGATGTGTGGAAAGAGGAAGACCTCGAGAAAGCTCTCAACAGCGCAATGCAGGAAGCAGGCGCTGCCTTTGGTAACGATGCGATGTATATGGAAAAACTCATCGTCGATCCTCGCCATATCGAGATACAAATCGTTGGCGACCAGTATGGTAAGGCTTGCCACCTTTCTGAACGCGATTGCTCTATCCAGCGCCGCCACCAAAAACTTACTGAAGAAACACCTTCTCCTTTTATGACCGATGATCTTCGTAAGCGTATGGGCGAAGCTGCCGTAAAAGCTGCTGAGTTTATTAAATACGAAGGGGCAGGAACAGTAGAGTTCTTGGTAGATAAAGACCGCAATTTCTACTTTATGGAGATGAATACTCGTATACAAGTAGAACACCCTATCACCGAACAAGTGATTGATTACGACCTTATTCGTGAGCAAATATTAGTAGCGGCTGGTGTGCCTATCTCAGGTAAGAACTATACGCCTAAGTTACACGCTATTGAGTGCCGTATCAACGCCGAAGACCCTTATAACGACTTCCGCCCATCACCAGGTAAAATTACTACTTTGCACGCACCAGGGGGGCACGGAGTACGCCTTGATACTCACGTATATAGCGGCTATGTAATTCCACCTAACTACGATTCTATGATAGCCAAGCTTATCACTACAGCGCAAACCCGTGAGGAAGCGATTGCCAAAATGAAACGCGCCTTAGATGAGTTTGTCGTAGAAGGTGTGAAAACCACTATTCCATTCCACTTACAACTGATGGATGACCCCGATTACTTAGCCGGTAACTACACCACTAAGTTTATGGAGGACTTCAAAATGAAACCCCAAGTGGCAGAATAAGCAACTCAAAAATGAATGTATAATGAAAGGGACTGTCTAACTCACAAGGAAGATAGTCCCTTTTATATCGTTACAATACTATGATATATCTTATTGTATACCTTATCTGTTGGTTATTAGCTGTTGTACTATATGCTTTTTCTTTCGATGAAAGCTTTGTATATACTGCATTATACACCCATTTGGTTTATGGAGTAGGCTTTTTTGGGTTGTTTAACTTTGTAGGCCACTCGATACTCAGTGAGAAAGTAGCTAAAACTATAGGGTGGGTATCTAACGGTTTTCAAAAAGAATTAGGTTTTGTGTCGTTAGGAATAGGTATTTGTGGAATAGTATGCCATTGGTTTCGCGATGGTTTTTGGTTAGCAACTACTATCCCTTTTAGCGTATTTTTGATAGGAGCTGCTTTGTTACACATCGTTGAAATGAAACAAAAACACAATTTCAACAAAGGGAATGTATGGATTATTCTCCCTGATTTTCTAATGCCTCTAACACTTGTAATATTACTTATTTTAAAACCATAACACAATGAACAACAACATTAAAAACGTCGACACTACTTTTGAACTTACCCCTGGGCTTAAAAAACTACAAGGTGCTACTACCTATTTTGAGAAACTCAAAGAAATGACTCTACTGGGGGTAACCTCTGGAATGAAATCCTCAGGAAGTATCATAGTACTATTCTTGCTAAACTTTTTATTCCTTATTATAGCGGGCTGTATAATAGGATTTTCAAGTAAATTTGAATATATACAATTACTTTATTTGGCTATTGTACTACTTTTAGGAGGTCTTTTTGTGTTTTTGGCGGTAAAACGTATGCTTTCTCTCTTGCAATTAGATTATACTTTGTATGTTTTTAACCAATTTGAACCTTTTATTCATAAAATATGCGCAGCTATTGTAGATAAAGCTGAAAAAAGCACTGAAAAAATAGTAACTACCGACCAAGTAAAAGGGGTTTTCAATACATACATTTCTAAAATACCTCCTGTCTTTCAACAAGTATTGTGGCTACTGCTCTCACAAGTGCCCGTAGTGGGATTTGTAGCCGAAATATACAAAACACCTCTGCTCGATACTTACGAGAAACGCAGCGAAAGATTGGTAGCACGTGTAAAACAATACATACAACACAGCATAGAGATGCGTCGTAAAGCTAAATTTTTAGCTTGGGCACTCCCTCTGAATATAGTGTTACAAATTATAGTAATATACTTATTGTCAAGATAAAATATGAAACTCATAGCAATGATACCCGCCCGTTATGGGGCAACACGCTTTCCTGCAAAACTGATGCAAGACCTCTGTGGCAAACCCGTGATTGTGCATACTTACCAGCGTGTGGCTGATACTCACTTGTTTGACCAAGTATATGTAGTAACCGACGATGATCGCATCGAAAAGGCAATTCGCGAAGTAGGAGGCAGTGTGATTCGCAGCCAGAAACAGCACAATAGTGGTAGTGATCGTTTAGCTGAAGCTTCTAAAAATTTGGAAGTAGATATCATCGTGAATGTACAAGGAGATGAACCTTTTACCGATAAAGAAAATCTGCAAAAAGTAATAGATATTTTTGCAAACGACCCTCAAAAAAACATAGCAGTAGCGAGCCTGATGGAACGCATTACCAACCCCGATGATATTGCAAATCCTAATAATGTCAAGGTAGTAGTAAACAAATTTAATGAAGCTCTCTATTTTTCCAGAAGTGTAATTCCTTTTCCGCGTGACCCCAATACAGCTGTGCCTTACTACAAACACATTGGAATTTATGCCTATCGCAAAGATGCTTTGCAACAGTTCACTCAGTTGCCTCCATCTCAGTTAGAAGAGACCGAGAAATTAGAACAACTCCGCTACTTAGAAAATGGCTTTAAAATACGCCTCGCCCTTACTCACATCCCTACCATAGGAATTGATACCCCCGAGGATTTAGAAAAAGCACGCAAATACCTCTCAAAATAGAGAGTAAAAAGTTATTAACAGATTTTTTAACATTTTCTTTAACAATGATTCTCAATAGTTTATAAGATTGTTGATAACTTATTGATAAAAAACTACTATACAAATTGCTTTTTTACTTATCTTTGCTACCTGCAAAGCTATAGTTGTGGATAAAACTGCCTAATTCCTCAAGAAATATAATAACAAACAAAAAATTATCAATCTCATAGAGATATGTGATTGTTTTACGTGAAAAAATGAAATATAAAAAGTATTACGTTGGGTTAGATATCGGTACTACCAAGATTGTAGCTATGGTAGGTGCCAAAAATGAATATGGTAAAATTCAGATTTTAGGATACGGACAAGCAAAAAGCGAAGGTATAAACAAGGGCGTGGTAAACAACATCGCCCAAACTACCCAGTCTATAATGGATGCTGTCCAAGATGCAAAAGAAAAAACAGGCTTAGAAATCGAAAATGTAGTGGCTGGTATTGCAGGGCAAAATATCATCAGTCGCTCTCATTCCGATTATATCTCACGTAAAGATCCTGATAAACTGATAGATTTTGAAGACTTAGAAGAACTCAAAAAACAAGTTTATAATATCACCTTATCTCCAGGTCAGAAAATTATCCACGCTTTACCTCAAGATTACAAAGTCGATAACAACCCCGATGTCAAAGAACCTATCGGTATGATGGGATCGCGTTTAGATGCTACTTTTCACTTAGTGATTGGGCAAATCAACGCTATAAAAGGCATTTCTCGTTGCGTAGAAATGGCTAACTTGAAACCCATAGGGCTCACCTTAGAACCTATAGCTTCAGCAAGCGCAGTACTCAGCGACGAAGAAAAAGATGCCGGTGTTGTGTTAGTAGATATAGGAGGAGGTACTACCGATGTAGCAATCTTTAAAGATGGTATTATTCGCCATACAGCCGTAGTTCCTTTGGGAGGAAATGTAATTACCGAAGATATCAAAGAAGGTTGTGGTATATTAGCACGCCAAGCCGAAATGCTAAAAGTACAGTACGGCTCTGCTTGGCCTGGCGAAAATCGCGACAACGAAATCGTCTCTATACCCGGTATTAAAGGTAAAGAACCTCGTGAAATATCCCTTAAAAACCTCTCTAAAATTATACACGCTCGCGTGAGTGAAATTATCAATTTAGTGTTCAACGTAATTAAAAGTTATGGCCACGAAGAACCTAAAAAGAAACTCATTGCAGGCATTGTCCTTACCGGTGGCGGTAGCCAGCTCAAACACATCGTTCAGTTAGTAGAGTATATCACCGGAATGGATACACGCATAGGTTACCCCGATGAACACTTAGCTGGTAATTCCGATAATCGACTTACTTCTCCTATCTATGCTACAGCCATTGGGTTGGTAATGAGCGCTATAGAAAACGAAGCTGAAGAACAATTCAAAAAACGATTAGAAGAACTCAAAGCTCAAGAAGCTAATGAAGCTTCACAAAATCAAAATACAGAACCTCTGTTTCAAGAAAACCCAATAGAACCTGTACCAAAAAATCTTACCGTAGTAGGCAATACAATTACCTCTACTCAAGAAGTACTACAACCCGTCGGTGACGACGAAGAAGAAACTCCTAAAACAAGCGAAAGTTTCTGGGGAAAATTCAATAAATTTATCTCTAAATATATAGGAGAAACTGACGACGACGAATAAAGTATAAAACAAATAATTATGATTTAGATATGGAAGAAAACTATCAATTTAACTTTCCTAAAAACAACAGTAACTATATCAAAGTTATTGGCGTAGGAGGTGGAGGATGTAACGCCGTGAATTTTATGTATAACGAAGGCATAAAAGGCGTAGATTACGTTGTGTGTAACACCGATGCCCAAGCTCTTGAGTATAGCCCTATTTCTAATCGCATTCAGTTAGGTGTTACCCTTACCGAAGGATTAGGAGCTGGCGCTAATCCCGAAATTGGAGAACAAGCCGCTGTTGAAAGTATCGAAGATATCAAGCGCGCTTTAGAAGGAAATACTCAAATGGTATTCATTACCGCTGGTATGGGAGGAGGTACAGGTACAGGAGCTGTGCCTGTTATCGCTAAACAAGCCAAAGATATGGGTATCCTTACCGTCGCTATCGTTACTACTCCATTCAATTTTGAAGGTCCAAAACGCAGCCATCAAGCTCAAGCAGGAATTAAAAAATTGCGCGACTGTGTAGATTCTCTTATCGTTATCAATAATAATAAAATAAGCGAAATTTACGACGACCTCACCGTAGAAGAAGGATACGGAAAAGCCAATGAAATCCTCCTTAGAGGGGCTAGAGGTATGGCCGAAGTAATTAGCAAACACTACTTGGTTAACATAGATTTACGTGACGCTCGCGCTGTACTTGAAAACGGAGGTACCGCTATTATGGGAGCAGCAATAGCCGAAGGTGATAATCGTGCTTCTGAGGCTGTAGGAGCTGCCTTAAACTCTCCTCTATTAAACGATAATAAAATTACAGGAGCTAAAAATGCTCTCGTCCTTATTACTTATGGAGATAGAAAAGCTACTCAACGCGAAGTGAATGAAATTATGGGGTATATCCAAGAAAAAGCAGGCGATAATATGGCCGACCTTATCTATGGTATAGGTGTAGACGAAAGTTTAGGAGAAGCTATCTCAGTAATCGTGATTGCTACTGGTTTTGACGCCGAACAACAACAAGAAATCGTAAATGCCGAACCTCGTCGCGTAATTCACGTACTCGAAGAAAACCAAACTATTATTCGCGATTTAACCGAGCAAAAAGGAGCCGTAGTAAAAACCTCTATTTCCACTACACCTGATAATATTGCTTATCCTACCCCTGCTGTTCCCGAAATTAAAAAGGAACTTTCCCTTTCCGACCTATTTAATATTTGGACAGATTGCGAAGTAGTAACCCCCGACGATGCCTTTGTAATTGTCGATAAAACAACCCCTGCTCAGTTCGATAATAGATTCCAATCTCAATCTACAGTTCAACGACAATCTGCTCAACAACAACCTATCCAGCAGCAGCCTATCCAGCAGCAACCACAAACAAAAGCTCCGGATGCTCCTATTATTCATACCTTGAGAGATGATGAAGTTTATGAACCTTCATACACAAATAAATCTTCTGTAAAAGAAGAAGATATATTTGATATGTATGTGAGAAATATCGAGTTTGAAGAAAAATATACTCAGCCAGTGGTAGAAAAAAGAACTCAACCTGAGTTTGTAAGTAATAAAGGTGGTGAAACTCCTCAACCTTACAATCCCAATACTTCTATAGGGGTACAAACAAGAATGTTTGAAGAAGAAGAACAAAAACTCAGCCCTATAGACGCTCCCATCTCCGATGTGCTTAACAAACGTTCGTCCAACCTAAAAACCTACAATCATACCTTTGGTAGTGCAGGTCAATCGCGTACTACAGTAGGTAAAGATAGTGCAGGTGAAATGCAGATTCGACGTAACAATTCTTTCTTGCACGATAATGTAGACTAAAGTTAAATATCTTTAAAAAGAAAAAATCTGAAAGTTCATAGTGAACTTTCAGATTTTTTTGTTGATATAAATCAGTTGTTAAATATTTCTGTTCATATCCCATTTTTCGAGATATTCGGCGACACGTTGTACAAACATTCCGCCTAAAGCACCATTTACCACGCGGTGGTCATAACTATGGGAGAGCATCAGTTTGTAACGGATGCCTATTACATCACCTTCAGGGGTTTCTATTACAGCAGGGACTTTGCAAATAGCGCCAATCGCTAAAATTCCTACTTGCGGCTGATTAATAATAGGCGTGCCAAACAAAGTGCCAAATGAACCTATATTGGTAACTGTATAAGTGCCATCTTTCACCTCATCAGGTTTTAGCTGACCTGCACGCGCACGTACTGCAAGATCATTTACAGTTCTTACCATTCCACGCAAGTTAAGGGCATCGGCGTTTTTAATTACAGGTACAATGAGGTTGCCGTCGGGGAGGGCGGTTGCCATCCCTATATTGATGTGTTTCTTCTTGATAATTGTATTGCCTTCTACCGAAATGTTCATCATTGGGAAATCTACCAAGGCTTTGGCTACTGCCTCCATAAAAATAGGGGTAAAGGTAATTTTCTCACTTTCACGGGCTTCAAAGGCTTTCTTTACCTTGTTGCGCCATTGCCAAATACGAGTAACATCAACTTCGGTAAAGCTTTGTACGTGTGCTGAGGTTTGCTTGCTCATCGTCATGTGCTCAGCGATGAGTTTGCCCATACGGCTCATCTCTATGCGCTCATCTCCCTCAACAAAAGAAGATGTAGTTGTTGCAAAAATAGGAGAGGCGCTTGTGATAGGGGCTTGAGTTCTATGTGCTAAATAACCTAAAATATCGTCTTTGGTAACGCGGTTATTCAAACCTGTACCCTGTATATGATTTAGTTCATCAAGGCTGATACCTTCTTTTTTAGCAATATTCTTCACCAAGGGCGAATAAAAGCGTTCACTACTGCTAAAATCAATAGGTGCAGCAAGTGTTTCTTTTATCTCAGCGATTTGCTGTGTTAAGTTTTTAGCCGTTTGTTGAATAGTAGGTATTTCGGCTGTAGCCTGTGGTGCATTAGCTTCAGCTTCAGTTTCTATGATAGCCATTACTTGTCCTACTTTCACTACTTCATCTACTTTGAAGAGTATTTCGGCTACGATGCCCGATACTTCACAAGGCACTTCGGAGTCTACCTTATCGGTGGCTACTTCTGCAATAGTTTCTTCGGCTTCAATAGGATCGCCTACTTTTTTAAGCCAATTGGTAATAGTAGCTTCAGCTACACTTTCGCCCATTGAGGGTAATTTCAATTCATATTTTGCCATTTTGTGCTACTTTAGGTCTTTCACCTCTTGAGGGAGGTTCATATTTTTGGTTAATACGCCTATCTTATTCAGGTTGATGTCGCCTGTGAGTGATAGAACAACGGTTTGTTTAGAGGTTTCTGAGGGTTCTACTAACATTAGGAGTTCGGTTACGTTGTTTGCATCTTTTCCTCCTTTGGTGTAGAATTTCACGTTTTGAGCTTTGTCTTTAACGCGCATTAATTCTGATAGTGCAGCGGTTTTTACATAAGCTAAGGCTTCAGTTTTCATTTGGGTAGCTGCTGTGGTATTCTCGGTAGTGAATATTTTCATTCCTTTGAGCTTGTTGGCTACTTCCATAAATTCTTTAGCATCAGCATCTTTACTATCTATTTTAGAGAGCATTTGAAACATTTTTTGAGAGACTACCACCGTGTTGATATCTTTATTAGCTTCTAATTTCTCAAAAGAGGTTTGAGCACTTACACTCATTGATACAAAAGCTGCTGATAGGATTACTAAGCTTTTTATTTTCATAAGATTATTATTTAGGTTCTTCTTTTATTATTTTGTGTTTTGCTTCCTCATATTGCTGTAAGAGTTCTACTTTTTCAACGCCTTTATTGTATTCTTTAGAAATCATCAGTAAGCCTTGTTTTACTTCGCTGTACACTTTTTGAGCGACTTGCTGTTCTTCTTGGCGTTGTTTGAGGTAATAGCCTATACCTGCCACTACAAGCACGACTATTAAACTTATCAGTATTGTTTTTTTCATTAGTTGCGTTTGAATATAGATAGGTCGAAATCAAGGAAATAGAGAGTGATAAGTATTAGTATTGCTAGTACAATCCAAAAGGTTTTGTTTGTACCTGCATTTTTTTTGTTTCTACTCTCGTTGCGGATAGCGCGCCATTCTTCAGTAAAATGGTTGGTTACTGTTTCGCGGTCTCGGCGAATGCGTGACCCCATTTCAAAAGCGTTGCCTTGTTCCTTTCCTTCATAGTAACGAGGGGTATAGTTGAAACGTTTGTTCTTCTGTAAATGAAATAGTTTAATCTTCATAATGCGCAAAGGTAAAAAAATATTGAGAATTAACAATGAACAAATTACAAAAATTATTCCAATAGGCTATTCATTTGGGAGATAATATCTCTAACGATGTGATTTTCATCTATTACATTCTCAAATAGTTCGGTTTTATTTTCTTGTAGTTTGATAATTTTTTCTTCTATCGTGTCCTTGCTTACAAATCGGATGACGTTCACTTTGTTTTCTTGCCCTATGCGGTGGGCGCGTGCAATGGCTTGGCGTTCAGAAAACGGATTCCACCAAGGGTCTAATAGTAATACATACGAGGCTTTGGTGAGGTTGAGCCCTACTTCACCAGCTTTGAGTGAGATGAAAAAGAAACTCACATCTTCTTGGTTTTGAAAGGCTTCTACTTGGCTTTTTCGTTCGTGAGTAGCGGTAGCTCCCGTGAGTTTGCTATACTTTATTTTATGGGTTTTGCACCACGCTTCAAAGAGTTCTAAATGTTTTACAAAACTACTGAATATAAGTGCTTTGTGTTGTGCGGAGTGGAGAGTTTCCATATAGCTAATTACCTCTTGGTACTTACCTGAAGGGATAGTGCTTTGGGCATCTGCCAATACAGGGTGGTTGCTTATCTGTCGCAATTTGGTGAGCATTTGCAGGGCATTGAACTCGCTGATGGGCTCTGAGGCTTCTAATAGCTGGTTGCGTACTTTAGATTTTTCTCTCTCGTACCATTGGGCTTGGGCTTCGCTCATCGGGCAGTAGGCGAGTTGTTCTTCTATATCGGGTAAATCGCTGAGTACTTGCTCTTTTGTACGGCGCAAAATGTGTTTGCCTACCAAAGTTTTGAGCTCTTCTAAGGCTTGTGGATTCTTTTTCTTGCTGATTTCTACCTCGTAATGTTTGTGGAAAAAATTGTAAGTACCTAACTGACCGGGGTTGATGAACTGCATTTGTGCCCATAAATCGCTTAGAGCATTCTCTATAGGAGTTCCACTGAGAGCGATGCGATGCTCAGCTTTTAAGGCGTTGATTGCTTTAAAGGTTTTGGAATTCTTGTTTTTAATACGCTGACTCTCGTCTAAAATGATATACCTAAATTCGAGTTTTTCGAGTTCTTTGCCGTCGCGTTCCACGATAGGGTAGGAGGTGAATACTACATCGTAATTGGTAAGCCGGCGTATTTTTGTTTTGCGTTCGCTGCTACTGCCTATGTATTGGGTGCATTTGAAATGAGGGGCAAAACGTTTGGTCTCGTCGTACCAATTGAAGAGCAGAGACGAGGGTAATATTACTAATACTTTTAGAGTTTCTTTTTGAGGTTCGGTAGCCGAAAAGAGATCGGTGAAGTTGTTTTCTTTTAGAGGGAGAGTATCGTGAATAGCAACCAATAAAGCAATGGTTTGCAGGGTTTTACCTAATCCCATATCGTCGGCTAAACAAGCGCCTACCCCGTTGTGATAGTGTTGCAAAAGCCATTCTACGCCTTCCACTTGGTAGGGTCGTAAGGTTGCACGTAGGTTAGGGGAGGGGGTATAGTTCACCTTTTCGATGATGGTTTGTGGTTTGAGTTCAGGAATAGCCTCTAAAAGAGCATAGTTGTTCTTTGCTAATTGCAGTTTTCCGCCTTGTTGCTTGCTGTGTTTGGCAATACTGCTGAATTTACTAAACCACTCTTGCGGAATAATAAAGATTTTTCCGTTAGGAAGTGTGTAAATAGGATTATTTTCCTTGATATTGACGATTAGATCCTTAAAATGGAAGCTGTTTTCTCCTTGTTTTACCTCAATAGAAAGGTCAAACCAGTCGTTTTGGGTGCTGGTATTGCTATAAATAAGCTCTGAAGTGCTCATATTCACCTCTTTCCCGTCTACCAAAAACGGGCGAAAGGAAAATCCTTGTTTACTAAGCCTTTGCTGGTGGTGTAGCAAGTGAAAATAAGCCGCAAAAGGGTCGGGGTTTTGTAGCGAAAAAACGCCGCTTTCCTCATTGAAGTCTATATCGGTGAGGTGTTGCTTCATTTGAGTTTCTTCTTTGGTATTTCTCTTGTATTTGTAGATGGTAATATGGTTATTTTTGTCAATTTTTAGTTGAGAATGTACATTTTTGTTTTGATTGCTTTTAAAAGTATAGCTATCGTAATCAAAATGAAGTACAATTTTGTACTGATTGGCAAAAAAATCGTGAATAAGTTCTATTTCAGTGTTTTTTAGACTTGTTTTTTCGATGATTTCAAAACCAATAGCTTCTACTTGGGCATTGCGTAGAATTTTTTGAAGAAATTTGTCAAAATATTCTTGTAGATTTCTTTCAGGAATAAAAGTCTCCTCTTTGTTGAGGAAAGGTTTCAAGTGAGATGCTTTGATGTGAGCGATACGCACTACTTTTTGGTTTAGAGTAATCCACGTGTGAGTGTTGTTGAGCAGTTCAATTTGGCACTGATGAGGCAAGTGTTTTTGTCCGTTTTCTTCTATATACAAGCGGTAGGCAATACCCTCTTCTTTTTTCTCGAAAACTAATAGAGGTTCGAGTATTTCTTTAGTTATAAAGCGTCTTTTTTTGGAAATATCGTCCTTAGGGGAATAGTTGATGGTTAAAAATAGCTCTTTTTCGGCAATAAGTAAAAGCAATTGGTGGGTTTGTTCCTCTATTTGCTCTTGGATATACTTTTTGATAGCAGGATTTTGGAATAGTTTTTCAAAAGTCTCTCCTTTTTTAGCGTATTTATTGTAAAGAATATTGGTTTGCAGATTGTTTACTAACGCCAAAGCCTCTTTTTCGGCAGATGATAATTGCCAATTGGTTAAACTTTCGAGTACTTGAGGAGTAGCTTTTTTGTAGAAAGAAAGGAATCCGTTTTGCGTTTCACCTATATAGGCAGTGGGCAAATGGAGTTCTAAGAGAGGTGTATAGGAAAGGTCGAAAAATAAAAACATTATGATTAATTAGTGAATTAGAGGGTTAGCAAATTTGGAGGTGTAAAAACATTGTAGAGTGTTGATTAATAATAAGGCTCTTCCTCATTTTGATATTGTTTCCAAATGCGCATACATTGGAATTGAGAACAAATTTTTTTCAAATACTCTTCAAATTCTTGTGTCCTATCTTCTTTGTTTAATAGCAAAATAGGTAGATATTCTAATTCATCTATAAGGTTATAAAGTTCTCTATGAGGTAATTCTTGAACGATATTTATTTTTAAACGAATCATCAAATTGTGTATAGCTTTTATAGCTCGTCTGTTTTTTTCAGGGGGTATCATATTGTAGTGTTGTGAATATCGGTTATGATGTTGTGACAGCCTAATTTGTCAAGCACTTCTTCAATCGTATCAAAAGTTTGTCCTTGTAAATCGTTTTGATTGTAATGTTCTACATAAGCATATTTTTTCCGATTGCTAAAAAAGAGTTTTGATTCTAAATAGCTGTAAATATTAGCTGTAAACTTAAATATCTCATACCTTAACTCATAAGCGGGGTATGGTTTTTCTTTTACAAAAAGGATAAATTTGTTAAGCGTTTCGTACATAGCAATGTATCTCAATTTAATTTCTTCTTGAAGCGTCTTTTTCTTCAATAAACGTTGAGCATATAGGTAATATTTCATTCTTTTATCAAAAAAAGAAAAGTACGCTTCTTTTTCTGCGTCATTAACCCTTTGTATTGAGAGGTATATTTGCCTAAATACTACCACTAAAAATTTTATTTCTTCTTTTGTCATTCTGGCGAAAAATTTATCTAAATGCCAATAGGCATCCATTTTTTCCTTTTCTTCATTTGTACTATAGCTCGGAATAAGGCAGCAGTCATTTCTTCTATAGATTCTTTAATGTTGATATTCATTTATTTACTTAGGATATGCGATATCTTCTAATTTTGACTGACAGATAAAACTTCGGTTTTCTTGATTTTTAATCTTCATAGCAGCACTCAGTTCAATAGGTTCTTCAAGAAAAGGACAATTGTTTAACAGAAACCATTCATTTTTAAAGCATATACTAATGGCATACAAACAATCTTTAGAAAAATCATAACTTGCTGAAGCTATCAAATCGTTATGACCTTTTACGTAGAAAGTAATGATGGGCTCGGCAAAATCGTTTTCTAAATTGTCAATTCCCAATACAGGTACTTGGTAATCTTCGGGGTATTCTTCTTCGAGGTTTGCTTCCCAAACCCAAACCCATAATTTGTTATCAATTACATCTTTGGCAGTAATTGTATCTAAACTTTTAGGTTGTCCAAATCTATACATAGCACTATGAGATATGATGTTCGTGATGCAAAGGTAGCAATTATTTTTTAGAAGAATGAGAGAAAAGTTTTTTTCGTTAAGAGACAGTTTGAAATTTGCTAATCAACAAATTGGCTAATTTGTTAATTATTTATATCTTTGCCGCGATTTTTAAACTACAAAAAGAAATGTCAGCAGTTAGAAAAGAATACAAACGCGTAACTACCAAATCGGTAGTAGAGATGAAAGCCAATGGCGAGAAGATTTCAATGCTTACCGCCTACGATTATACTTTTGCAAAATTATTAGATTCCGCTGGTATCGATGTACTTTTGGTAGGTGACTCCGCTAGTAATGTAATGGCAGGACACGAGACGACATTGCCTATCACCTTAGACCAGATGATTTATCACGCTTCGTCTGTAATAAGAGGGGTTACCCGTGCTTTGGTAGTAGTAGATTTGCCCTTTGGAACGTATCAATCCGACCCTAAAAAGGCATTGCGTTCGGCTACGCGTATAATGAAAGAAAGTGGGGCTCACGCTATTAAATTAGAGGGAGGTAAGGAAGAAGCCGAAAGTATCAGACGCATTGTGAATGCAGGTATTCCTGTAATGGGGCACTTGGGGCTTACGCCACAATCAATTCATCAGTTTGGTTCTTTTGCATTGCGTGCTAAGGAAGAAGCTGAGGCACAAAAGCTCAAAGAAGATGCTAAATTGCTTGAACAATTAGGCTGTTTTGCTATTGTATTGGAAAAAATACCGGCTAAATTAGCTGAAGAAGTAGCTAAAAGTGTGCGTATACCTATCATTGGTATTGGAGCAGGTAGTGCTGTTGACGGGCAAGTGCTCGTAATGCACGATATGCTGGGAATGAGCAATGAGTTTCACCCTAAATTTTTGCGCAAGTATGCTAATTTGCAAGAAATCATCAACGAGGCTGTAACTCATTACATCCAAGATGTGAAAGCCGTAGAATTTCCTAATGAAAATGAACAATACTAATGTTCCGTCATCAAGGTAAAAAGCGAACTGCTAAACACAATTTACAAATAGCCGTAGTGCTCTCATTCGTTGCAGGAATGGTGAACGTTACGGGCTTTTTGTTTGTGGGCAAACTAACCACTAATGTTACAGGGCACTTTGCTTATTTTATTTATGATGTATCGGTAGCCGAATTTTGGAAAGGATTGATTTACTTTCTTTATATCTTTGCTTTCTTGTTGGGCTCTTTTACTTCGGGACTGCTCATTGAAAATGCTAATTATCACCGTACCCAAAATAAATATCTGAAACCTACACTCTTAGAGTGTTTTGCCTTGCTATTGGTAATGGGGTTACACTTCTTTTTCCCCGAAGCGATTCCTACAGATGTAACGGCTTGTATCTTGCTTTTTGCTATGGGGTTACAGAATGCTTTTGTAACCAAAATCTCCAACTCGGTAGTGCGCACTACTCACCTTACAGGGCTTTTTACCGATTTGGGTATTGAACTCGCTCAAAGGGTTTACTTAAGTCGCAATCACTATGAAAATCAACATACGCAACTGAAAAACACTATTCGCTTGCGACTTTTCATCATTGCATTTTTCTTTTTAGGCGGATTTAGTGCAGGTTATTTCTATATTGCACAAGGACTCTCTATATATACTCTCTCCATTTCAGTAATCATACTCCTCATCGGACTTTTTTACGATGGAATGCGCTTTCTCTACTTCACTAATAAACGACATTATGAAACTTATCACAAACGCCGAAAACGTCGACGTGCTCTACGACGACAATCACGTTATCGCCGTAAACAAGCGAGCAGGCGACATAGTTCAGGGCGACAAGACGGGTGATATACCCCTAAGCGATATTGTTAAGGCTTATCTTAAGAAAAAATACAACAAACCTGGGGAGGTGTTCCTCGGGGTAGTTCATCGATTAGACCGCCCTACTACAGGGGTAGTACTTTTTGCTAAGACGTCTAAGGCACTTTCACGTCTCAATGCGATGTTTGCTAATAAGGAAGAAGTGCAAAAAACTTATTGGGCTTTGGTAGATGCTGCCCCTCCAGCCGAGGAAGGTACGCTTACCCACTGGTTAGTGCGCAATGAAAAACAAAATAAATCAGTAGCGCATCAAAAAGAAGTGCAGCATAGCAAGAAAGCTGTACTGCACTATAAACTATTAAAAACTTATGATCGTTATTATTTATTAGAAATCGACCTTATTACAGGGCGACATCACCAAATAAGAGCACAATTGGCTGCCATTGGCTTGCATATCAAAGGCGACTTGAAGTATGGAGCTAAACGCTCAAATCCCGATGGCGGTATCTGTCTTCACGCTCATAGTCTCCGCTTTTTACACCCCGTTAAAAAGGAACCTATCTCTATTGAGGTAGCTCCTAATTGGCAAATTAGTTAATTATTTGTACATCGCTTCTATTTCACGACTGTAATTAGCGTAAATCACCTTTCTTCTCAACTTTAGCGAAGGGGTAATCTCGTTGCGTTCAATTGTAAAAGCAGAAGGAAGTAGTGTAAACTTCTTAATTTGCTCGTAGTCAGGTAAGTCTTTTTGGAATTTTTGCAACTGCTTGCCTATGTACTCAATCACTTGACTGTGTTTGATTAAATCTGCTGTATTTTTATACTTAATATTGAGGTCTTTTAAGGCTTGTGACAACATCTCGAAGTTAGGTACAATAAGTGCTGAAACAAATTTTTTACCATCGGCAATTACAGCTATCTGTTCAATAAGGTTATATTTGCCCACTTTACCTTCAATCATTTGTGGAGCAATGTACTTGCCATTAGAGGTTTTCATCAATTCTTTAAGGCGTTCAGTAATAAAGAGGTTGTTGTTGCCGTCTAAATTACCGGCATCACCGGTGCGCAAATATCCGTCGGGGGTGAATACTTTAGCTGTTTCTTCAGGGTTTTTATAATAGCCCTTCATCACCATTCCTCCTTTTACTAATATTTCGTTATCTTCACCTATACGCACTTGTACATTAGGCATTACTTCCCCTACCGATTGTGGATTGATGCGATTATCACCCCAGCAAGATATGGTAGCAACTGTTTCAGTCATTCCATAACCCAATTTCAAATTAATACCAATTGATTGGAAAAACCTACCAATACTGGGTTCGAGGTTAGCACCCCCGCAAGGCATAAACTTAATGCGACCGCCAAGGGCTTCTTTTAGTTTTTTGTATACTAACTTATCAAAAAGATTGTAGGCTTTTTGCAGTATTAACGAAGGTTTTTTTCCTTGTTCGCGCAGCGCTAATACACGTTTGCCCGTAGCGATAGCTAAGCGAAAGAGTTTGCGTTTCACAAAAGAGGAAGCATCGGCTTTGTCGTGCACTGTTGCAAATATCTTTTCGTAAAAGCGAGGTACGGCACACATCAAAGTGGGGCGCACTTGGGCAAGGGCTTCACGTACTAAATTAGTATCGTCTAAATAGTATACCGTAACAGCTTTATAAAGGCAGAAAAACGTCCAAGCACGTTCAAAAACGTGTGATAAGGGTAAAAAAGCTAAAGAAGAATCGGTATTATCTACAGTTGATAGGCGCTCAGTATGTCCTATCATTTGGAAAGCTAAGTTCTCGTAGGAGAGCATTACTCCTTTGGGTTCACCAGTAGTACCCGATGTGTAGATAATCGTAAAAAGGTCGTCTAAGTTGCGTTCTTTGAGGCGTTTTTCAAACTCAACATCGTACTGAGAGCTACTGCCGAGTGCTAAAAAGTCGTTCCAATGAATGGAATATTGTTTTTCGGTGAGAGCAACCTCGTTGTCGCATACCACAATCATTTGTAACGATGGACATTGGTTGGCAACTTGAAGTACTTTTTGGTATTGTTTTTCATCGCCTACAAATAGTACTTTCACTTCAGCGTGATTCATCACGTAAAGAGCTTGTTCGGCTGTGTTTGTAGTGTATATAGGCACTGTAATAGCACGTATTTGCAAGCAAGCAAGATCGGCAAGCGACCATTGAGGAGTGTTTTGAGAGAGAATTCCTACAGTTTCTTGGGGTTGTACACCCAATGAAAGCAGGGCTTTAGAAAGAAGAGTAGTGGTATTGCCTAAAGTTTCCCACGTGATACCTTTCCATTGAGAAGCTGTATTTCTTCCCATTAAGGCATCTTTTTGTGGGTATTGCTGCACATTATTGCGGAACAGCGACACAAAATGATAGGCTGTTAAATTCATTTTCGTTATTGAATTAATTAGTCGGGGCAAAAGTATAAAATATTTTTCAATTAGCAATATGTGAGTTACAAATCTCATACCACAAAAAAAAGGAACAGAGCATTGCTCCATTCCTTTGTATAATCAATGAAAATTTATTACTAAGAAAACAAACGTTCAAAGAAGTTTTTGCGTTTTTCGTTCATTGAGTCGTCTACATTCAAAATGTCATCGGATACAGCTACAGATGCTGGTGTACTATCCACTGCTGAAACAGTTTCTGCGCTAAAGGTTTGTTGTTGTCCTTCCGACATAATATCGATTACAAAGTCGATATAGTCTTTCCCTTGTTTAGCCAAGTAGTTTTTGAAGAAACGATTGCTGAGCTCTACACCACCTATTTTTTCCATCTTCAAGAGTGAATCATAGAAAGGGGCTACGTAATTAGTGATAGCCGATTCAGGCACTGATTTACGTCTACCAATGTAGTGTGTAATTTTACCTGTTTCGTCGCGACGCATCTCAAAATCGGTTACTACCCAGTAGTATTCACCTGTTTTTGCTAAGTTTTTGATTACCCCTACGAAATTATTGCCTACTTTCAAGTTATCCCAAAGGAGTTTAAAAATCAATTTAGGCATATCGGGGTGGCGAATAAGGTTGTGAGGTTGCCCAATAAGTTCTTCGGCTGAGTAGTGTGCTACCGAGCAAAACACATCGTTTACGTTGGTAATAGTTCCTGCTGCATCAGTTTCGCTGATGAGCACTTTGCTCTTATCCCATTGTACTTCACGATCTATAGGTGTAGGGCGCTCAATAGTAGGTACTGGATTTTGAAAATCTGACATATTATTTCTCTTTTTTATTGTTAATTAATTTGATTTTTTAAAAAACAGCTAAATTTCTTTTAGGTAAATAGTTTGCTAAAGAAACTTTTGCGTTTTTCATTTTGTGCTTCGTTCATTGTTACGATATCATCGGATACTACAGTGCTGGTATCTACTGATGATACAGGTATTTCTTCAAAGGCTACATTTTCGCGGTTTTCATTCATTACATCGATGATGAAATCGATATAATCCTTACCTTGTTTAGCTAAGTAGTTTTTGAAGAAACGAGAACTGAGTTCCATACCACCTACTTTTTCAAGTTTTAACAAGGTGTCATACAGTGGCGCTACATAGTTCTCAATTACAGCTTTAGGTACTGATTTACGGCGAGCGATATAGTGTGTGATATTACCCATCGCATCGCGACGCATTTCAAAATCGGTAATTACCCAATAGTATTCACCGCTTTTAGCTAAGTTTTTAATTACCCCAATAAAGTTGTTACCTACTTTAAGGTTATCCCAAAGGAGTTTAAAAACGAGTTTAGGCATATCGGGGTGGCGAATAATACTGTGAGGTTGCCCTATCATCTCTTCTGGTGAATAGCCGCAAACATTGCAAAATACATCATTCACGTTGGTAATACGACCATAAACGTCGGTTTCACTAATCACTACTTGTGATTTGTTCCAATTTACTTCTTTGTCAATTGGAGTAGGGCGCTCTACAGTGAGCTCAATGTCTCTGTAATCTCTAATCATTGCAAAATTTTATTTTATATTGGTTATTATCGCACAAAAGTACAAAGTTTCTTAATATGAAAAGCTTTTTCTTTCTTAAACTTTTCATAAAATTTTAATATGTTTAAAAGTTACTTTTTTACACTTTTGAATATCAATTCGTTACATTGTTATCTGTAGTGTTGTTGTTCTCAGCTTTATCTGATTCTTCAATCTTGTTTGTGTACTTGTTGTAAAAGAATGACGCTACAAGCACCAAGAAACCGAGAATTACAAATACAATAGTCTTTCGCAAAGCATCTAAATGGGTGGTGTCGTACAAGAATAATTTTAACATACTGAAACCGATAAGTACAATACCCGAAATGCGCAAATATTTCTTTTGTTTGAAAATACCCAAGACTACTAAAAGCAGTGCATAAGACCCCCACAAGATGGTAAGTCCTAATTTGTAGTTAGAAGCCGAACGATAAAGTTCTGTCCAATGCAATAGCTCGCTGCTGGCAACCCATAAGATAATAAGGTGTAGAACAAACTCTAAACTTTTTTGTATTTCTTCTTTCAAAGTGAGAAAACGACTCAATAAGTAGGCTGTATAACAGAATACGGCGAAAATTGCAATCCCTACATATCTAACATTCAAAAACCAAAGTGATAACTGTGGATTGGCGAGGTAGCTTTCTCTCAATTCACTAAAAGTGTATAAACCTAAGGTCATAAAAATGAATGCGAGCACTATGCTGATGCCAAATTGTATTTCACCCAATGTTTTAGACTTGAAAACTCTTACATTCAGCAAGGTATAAACAGCAACAAATAGCAAACTATACACTGTTCTCCATACAGTTTTAAAGTTATTCAAGATTTCCCAAGCAGCATAGTTGTCGGTAAGATTAGGTGTTTGCTGGAGGGCTCTCACATCACATAGAATGCCTATTTCTCTAAAAAATATAAAGTAGAGCGACCCTACACACAAAATGTTCAACACAAAGGTAAGTAGTTTGTAAATCTCTTTATTAACGAGCTCTGTTAAACGGTGTGTATATGCCATAAAACCAAAAGCAGCACTATATAACAATGCGTTGATGAACAATGCGTTACCAAAAGGAGTTAAATAGATGAACTTATCAGGGTTTACAATGTACAAGATATTAGGAGCTTTTACCCAATCGATTATCAAACTAATGCTCGCCAATACCATTACAGTGTATGAAATTCGCTCGTATACCAGCAAGTTTTTGCGACGGCCAAACCAGAAGAGCAAAGCTGCTTCGGCACTCCAGAACACTGTAATCCAAGTGCCCTTAAACTGGATAGGTATCACCAAAGTAGCAAAAGATAGTGCCAATACTAATATCAAGTATTTTAGAGTTTGTGAAGGAAATTTTTTTACGTGGAAATAGTAGGCTACCCCAAAGTGTAATAAGGCATTTGCCAAAGTGAACATAGCCATAATTGTACGGTTTTCCATAGTGTAATAGTCGTAAATATACCACACTCCCATACCGAAGAACAGCAAACTATTGGAGAGGAATAACACTACATCTATTTCCTTCAACTCTTTTTCCTGATGTATTTTCTGGAAGATAAAAGCTATATAAAAAGTGAGGAAAGTAACTAAATTGAAAATGAAATAAGGTGTGAAATCGTTGTATTTATAAGCGTTACCCCACAGTGATAACAACATTAGCCAAGTGAAAGCAAAAGCCGATAAATAGAGTGAACGCCACTGTTTGTAGAACGAAATGATGAGTACTCCTATATTGATGATAGCTGTGTAAGCAAACAAAATAGATACGCGTCCTGAGTTATCGCTCAGTAAGAATGGTACAGCGTAACTGCCTACTAAGCCTATGAGAGCAATCACTACTTTGTTGTAATTCAGTGAAGCAGCTACCGTAAAGGCAGTAAAGAGGAACATCAGCACAAAGGTAAGCGACTGCGGGAAGAAATTAAATACCGAATAGCCTATAAAGGTAACGAAGTAGAAAATCGTCATTGCTCCACTTACGAGTACTGCACTGAAGTTTTCGTATTTCTTTTTGAGCATCGCTCCTGCTGCAAAGAGTCCTACACCCACTAAGTAGCTCAATACCAATCGCATTGCGGGGCTAATCAAATCGTGTTCTATAGAGTATTTTACCCCTATGAACACCCCAATAATGATGATACCTATCCCTATTTTGCTGAATAAGTTTTCACCGATAAAGCGTTCCCAATTGATAGCTTCTTTAGGTTTGAACCAATCGTCTACCTGTTTTTCAAAATCAGGTTTTCTGCTATGGTAAGATTGGTTTTCTTCCACTGCAGGCTGAGGTGCAATAGCAGTTTCTTCACTGCTTGCTTCTTCTATTATTTGAGGGGTAATAATAGGGGGTTCTGTAACTTCTTCTGTAACTTTTTCCACTGTTTCTTCAGGAGTTTTTTCTACAATATCTTCCATTGTGGCAGGTGTGAGTTTTTCTTCCTCAACTACCTCAGGTACAACAGGAGCTATAGTTGTTTCTACAATTGGAGGAGCTACAATCTCTTCTACAGGGCTTTCCTGCATTGTAGCTTTTAGCTCCCAAAGGTAGTTTTTGATACCTTTCATCTCTCTGATGAAATCGTATTGTCTATCTACAGCCCCATCTACCTTGTGTATTAAGGAGTCTAATTCTTTATCGGTAATCATATTCTTTTGAGAATTTTCGTTTGAAAGTACAAAGATATAAAACAAATAATAATAAACAAATAAAAAATTTAAAAAAAAATATTCTACATCAATTCTTTACCCGAATAAAATTTTGCTAAATTCCAAATTTCTCTTTACTTTTGCAATCTTAAAACTCTTATAGTAAATTAAATGGAACGAATAAGCGTATTTGATATGCTCAAAATAGGGGTAGGACCTTCCAGCTCTCACACTTTAGGACCTTGGCGTGCTGCCGAGGCTTTCCTCAAGGAATTGAGAGAAAAGCATCTATTGTCCAAAACAACGAAAGTACACATTGATTTGTACGGTTCTCTTTCCCTTACTGGCAAGGGGCACGCTACCGATTTGGCAGTAATGCTCGGGCTTAGTGGCGCCGACCCTGAGTATGTGCCTATTGAGAGTTTAGACGTAATTATTACGGCTATTACAAATAATCAAAAACTCTGTTTGGGTAACGAACAGATTATCAACTTCAACCCTAAAGAAAATATAGTTTTTAACAAAAATTTCTTGCCTTTTCACGCAAACGGACTCACTTTTACTGCTGAAGGAGATGACTTTAGCTATCCTTCTACTTTCTACTCGGTAGGGGGCGGCTTTATAGTAAAAGAAGGTGAACAAGCAATAACTAAAAAAGATGATAACCGACGCAATTTTCCTTTCCCTATTGATAAAGCTGAAGAACTGATAAACTATTGTCGCCAAGAGGGAAAGAAAATATCCGAAATAGTTTATGAAAACGAAAAATCCTTGCGCACCGAGGAGCAAATACACAGCGAGTTGATGCGTATATGGCATACAATGTTGGAATGCACTTATATAGGTTGCCATACCGAGGGGGTACTCCCTGGCGGCTTGCACGTGCGCCGTCGCGCTTATGATATACACAAGAACCTCATCGGGGTAGTTACTTATGATAGTCCTGAAAATTGGCTGAACTCTATCAAGAAAACGAATATCAAGTTCCGCGAAATCCTCAAATGGGTGAGTTGTTTTTCACTGGCAGTCAATGAAGTGAATGCTTCGTTAGGGCGTGTGGTTACCGCACCTACCAATGGTAGTGCAGGGGTGATTCCCGCTGTGCTACTCTACTACGTAACTATTGAAAACCAACAGGCTACCGAGGAGCACATTCAGCAATTTCTTTTGGTGGCAGGCGAGATAGGCAGTCTCTTCAAAAAAGGGGCAACCATCTCGGCGGCTATGGGTGGTTGTCAAGCCGAGATAGGGGTGTCATCAGCAATGGCGGCAGGTGCGCTCTGTGAACTCTTAGGAGGTTCTCCTGAGCAGGTGCTCATCGCTGCCGAAATAGCAATGGAACACCACTTGGGGCTTACTTGCGACCCTATTGGCGGATTGGTGCAAATCCCTTGTATTGAGCGCAATGCTATGGGGGCAATCAAAGCGATTAACGCTGCCGAATTGGCTATCGAAACCGACCCTAAGAATGCGAAAGTTCCTTTGGATAAGGTGATAAATACAATGTGGCAAACTGCCAAAGATATGAACTCTAAATACAAAGAAACCTCCGAAGGTGGTTTAGCGGTAGCTGTAAATATGGCGGACTGCTAATCTAACAACTAATAACTAACAATTAATGACAATAAACTGTAAAGGAGAACTCCTCTCTATGGATACCCCCAGAGTGATGGGAATCCTCAATCATACCCCCGACTCTTTCTACGAAGGTAGTCGTGTAACCGAAAAAACGCTCTTACAACGCGCAGAAACAATGCTCGCTCACGGCGCAGATTTTATTGATGTGGGTGGTTATAGCACCCGCCCCAATGCACCCGAAGTCTCACAAACCGAAGAACTCAGTAGGGTAGTGCCCGTAGTGCGCTCTTTGGTACAACATTTTCCTGAGGTACGTATCTCGGTAGACACTTTTCGCAGTGAAGTAGCACGCCAATCGCTCTTAGAAGGAGCTTGTATAATCAATGATATTTCTGCTGGACTCTTAGATGAGCAGATGCTCACCACAGTAGCACAATTTCAGGTACCTTATATTGCGATGCACCTCGTAGGTACACCCCAAACAATGCAACAACATACTGATTATAAGGATATCATTAGTGATATCCGCTATTATTTCTCCGAGCGCAAAGCTAAAGCCTTAGAAGCAGGAATTAATGATTTTATAGTAGATGTAGGCTTTGGATTCTCTAAAACCTTAGACCAGAATTACGAAGTATTGAAGCACTTAGAACTATTTCAGTGTTTGGGTTGTCCGCTATTGGTAGGTTTTTCCCGCAAGTCGATGTTGTACAAACTGTTAAAAACCGACCCCGCTAATGCTCTGAATGCTACTACGGTAGTCAATACTATTGCCTTGATGAAAGGGGCACACATCTTGCGGGTACACGATGTAAAAGAAGCTAAAGAATGTGTAACACTCTTTGAAAAAATACAATGAAACTATTTGATATTTTAGACTTTACCGTTGTCGATGCGATTGATATACTGCTATTTGCATCTCTTTTGTACTACCTCTACCGATTGATTCGGGGTACGGTAGCTATCAATATTTTTATGGGGATTGTGATTATCTACCTGATATGGAAAATTACAGAAGCCCTGCAAATGCAGTTGCTCAGCAGTATATTAGGTCAGTTTATCGGGGTAGGAGTCTTTGCATTAATAGTTGTGTTCCAGCAGGAAATACGTCGATTTTTGCTCACATTGGGCTCTACTAATATCACAGCGCGCAACAAGTTACAACGCGTATTTCATCTTTTCAAAGAAAAGGAAATTGTACTCAATATCGAAAGTTTGGTAAATGTATGCTTGAAATTAGGAACTACCAATACAGGAGCGCTTATTGTTTTGGAACACAATATGCCCCTTGATTTTGTGACTGAAACGGGAGATAAGGTGAATATAGAATTTTCTGAGCCTATTATCGAAAGTATCTTTTATAAAAATAGCCCGCTACACGATGGAGCTATAGTGATAAAGGGCGACCATATTGTAGCAACGAGAGTGATATTGCCTGTGGCAAGTGAAATCAATTTGCCTAAACGCTATGGATTACGCCACCGAGCTGCTATTTCCATTACCGAAAAAACCGATGCTACTGCATTAGTAGTCTCTGAAGAAACAGGGCATATCTCTTACTTCAAGAATGGAGCTTTTGTAAAATTCAAAGACCCCGATGAACTCATCAAAGCTATACAAGCTGATTTTTAAAATTGCTTTTGTATCACACACATTGTCAAAGTCCTTGGACTTTGACAATTTCTAAAACTCCTAATGATAGTATGATATGAAGTCTTTATTTTTAATACTTTTTTTTAGCTTATACAACCTCTGTTTTAGCCAACTTTCCACAGCAATGCAATGGGAAAAACTTTATAGGGGATCTATCGACAGTGTGATAGTAGTGAGTAGCAGTGGCTATACTAAAGAAACCTCGCCTAATATAGAAGGATTTCCTGAAGAACAAATTGTTGAGACAATTAAAAAAATCCACTATAACAAAGGAGTTAAATTGTTAAACGCTTTACAACAAAAGAAATCGTTTAACGAAGCCTATCCTTTGGTTAATGATGTATGTGATACTTTCTATTTTTATAGAAATGGACAGCAAAAAATGACCCTCATTTTTATATTCTCTACTAAAGCAGTTACTATTTACAGAGGCGATGACCTTATTTTTGCAGGTTCAGCCACACCTTTCCTACAAAAGAAAATAGGAAAAACTCTTGGCTATAATTTCAGGAAGATAGAGGGACTAAATAGGTAAAATTACACTCGGGGGCTAATTTTCAAATTTGCTAATTTCCAAATTATCTAATTTTCAAGCTAAAACTCTTCTCTTCTCCTAAAAATCCCTCTAATAAGTCACCTGCCACTACTTTCCCTGCACCTTTGGGTGTTCCTGTAAAGATAAGGTCGCCTTTGCGTAGGGTAAAGTACTGTGATACTTCGGCAATGATAGTGTCAAATCCTCTGAGCATTTGTGTTGTCTTTCCCTCTTGTACAGTAGAGCCGTTTTTATCTAAGTGAAACTCAATAGGGGAGGAGTTGCTAAACATTTCTTTAGATACAAATTTTCCTACGATAGCCGAGCCGTCAAAAGCCTTTGCTTGCTCCCAAGACAGCCCTTTTTGGCTCAATTCAGTTTGTAGATCACAAGCCGTAAAATCAATACCCACAGCAATCTCATCGTAATATTTATGCGCAAACTTCTCCGAAATACACTTCCCATTTTGGTTGATTTTCAGTACTAATTCTATTTCGTAATGCAAATCCTGTGTGAAATCAGGAATGTAATAAGGAATCTCGAGGTTGTGGATAGCTGTGTCAGGTTTCATAAACACTACTATAGGTTGACGTGGTGTTTCATTGTTTTCTTCGATAGTCTCGCGGTAATTTCTTCCTATACAAATGATTTTCATAGTCTTTACTTTTTAACGTATAAAAATGATATTGCAAAAGTACTATTTTTTCATAATTCGTAACTCGTAATTCGTAATTATTTTATACCTTTGCCCCGAAAAAAGAGATTTTAAAAACTTTTTACGAAGATGAATACCATAACAAAAACAAACTTTAAATTCCCTAAACAAAAGTCTGTTTACAGAGGGAAAGTACGTGATGTGTATCAACTAAAAGATGATACCCTCATTATGATTGCCACCGATCGTATTTCAGCTTTCGATGCCATTCTACCCAAAGGCATCCCTTATAAAGGTCAGATACTAAACCAAATAGCTGTAAAATTCTTGCAACAAACTGAAGATATTGTGCCTAATTGGCTTGTAGCCTCTCCCGACCCTAACGTCTCTATAGGGCAAGTGTGCGAACCTCTAAAAGTAGAAATGGTGATTCGCGGTTATCTTGCAGGTCACTCAGCTCGTCTCTACAAAAATGGTGTGCGCAAGCTCTCAGGCGTACCTTTGCCAGAAGGATTGCGCGAGTTCGATATGTTCCCTCAACACCCCATTATTACTCCTGCTACTAAGGCAGAACAAGGCTTACACGACGAGGATATCTCTCGTGAAGACATTATTCGCAAAGGTATTGTAAGTGAAGACGACTATCGATTGATGGAAAAATATACCTACGCCCTCTTCGCACGTGGTACCGAAATTGCTTCTAAACACGGTCTGATTTTGGTAGATACCAAATATGAGTTCGGTAAAACCCGCGATGGTGAAATCGTACTCATCGACGAAATTCACACCCCCGATTCTTCCCGTTATTTCTATAAAGAAGGCTATGAAGAACGCCAAGAAAATGGCGAACCTCAAATCCAACTCTCCAAAGAATTTGTACGCCAGTGGCTCATCTCACAAGGTTTCCAAGGCGAAAAAGGACAAAAAATACCAGCGATGAGTGATGAATATGTACAATCCGTTTCAGAACGTTATATTGAACTCTATGAAAATATTATGGGTGAAAAATTCCTCCCTGCCGATACTACCGATATAGAAAACCGCATCTACGACAATATATTGCGATTTTTACAAAACCAATAATCAAAGAATCAATAAAAATAGCATTCTTGCTTCTACTTTGCCAAAGTTTCTAATTGTCCATTGTGGCTTGCACCTTTGGCAAAGTTAGTCTCAAATTGTGTCAAAACACTGAGACTCTTGTTAATTATTAATTGTCAATTGTCAATTGAACCACGACGTCTACATATCATTAGGAAGTAATTTAGGGAACCGTAAAGCGTACTTACAACAAGCCATAGAAGGCATTGCTACGCGGGTAGGTACCATTGTGGATATAGCCCCTATCTACGAAACACCCTCTTGGGGATTTTCTGGCGAGGCTTTCCTCAACACTTGTCTGCTCTGCCGCACCTTCCTCTCTCCTGAGCAGGTGCTAATGCAACTCTTGCAAATAGAACACGAACTAGGGCGCGAACGTATGCCTCACTCTAAAGGCTACCAATCCCGTACAATTGACCTCGATATACTTTTCTATGACGATGAAGTGATTCATACCGATAGACTTACCATACCGCATCCTCTCTTGCAACACCGCAAGTTTGTGCTTAAGCCTTTAGCTAATATCGATGACCTCAAAGTGCACCCCGTACTTAAAAAAACAGTTGCCCAACTACTCCGAACTACCGATGATACCTCACCCGTGCAACGCTTGTCCGATCAACTGTCATTTCCCGCACAAAAGTCGCCGTTTTTGAATTATAAGTACATCGCTATTGAAGGTAATATAGGCTCTGGTAAAACTACTTTGGCAACTAAAATCGCCGAAGACTTCAATGCTAAACTGATTTTAGAACAGTTTTCCGATAATCCTTTCTTGCCTAAATTCTACGAAAATCCTAAACAATATGGTTTTACACTCGAAATGTCGTTCCTTACCGAACGATACCAACAAATGCGGGAACAATTAGCACAAACCGACTTGTTTAAAGAGTTTGTCGTTTCCGATTACGATATCTTCAAATCCCTTATTTTCTCTAAGGTAACCCTTACTGATGATGAATTTGTGTTGTACCGCAAACTTTTCTATATTCTCTATAGCCAAATCATCAAACCCGATTTGTACGTATTCCTCTATCAAAATACCGATCGCCTTATTGAGAATATCAAAAAACGCGGCAGAGAGTACGAACAGAACATCTCCCCCGATTATTTGAAAAAAATACATTATGGCTATTTGGATTTTATACAGAAAAATACTGCTATCAATTCTCTTATCATCGATGTAACCGATCTCGATTTCGTGCAACACTACACTCACTACGAGTATATTATAGAAAAAATCCGTGAGAATTAAGCTATGAAATGTACCCTTTTGCTTTTAGTATTTTCTACAATTGTCCTCAACCATTGTAATAGTCAATCCCCTGCCTCTACCGCTGTTAAAGAGCCTGAAGTAATAACCATTCCTTTCAGCGATGATATTTCTCTACAATGGGATGTCGCTTCTCAACAACTGCTTCAAAACACCAATTATCAACGCTATCAAGAAGATAGTGAGGCTATCACTCTATTGCTTAATAGTATTACTGATACTACAAATCTTAAAGTAATGGTCTGTTCCAAAGAAAAACCATTGCGCAAAGGTGATGTAGCTTTTCTTTATTTGCAAGAAACACTAAATATTCCTTTGTTTCAATGTTTTTATATCCAATTTGATGTATTTGAGAAAAAATGTACTTATCCTTCAAACTTACTGAATTATGTAGAAGAATATCGGACAGAAGTACAACAAAAGCTACGTACATACCTTGGAAAATCCTTGTCTAATCCAAAAATTGGCGTACAAGCAACACTAAACTACACTGATGTAAACCGAGAATATGCTGAGGCAGTTATTGTAAATTACTCAGGTAAACCCATTGAAATCAATACTTATTATGTGTTTCACTTTGGGTTACAATATGAAGATGAGAATGGCGAAGTTAAAGATATACAAGGTTGTCCACCTCCTTCTGTGCCTCCAGCAAATTTAGATGATTGCAAAAAAACTTTGCAGAAAGGTGAGAAATACAACCTTGTCTATTACATAATTTATGAAATGAACAATTGCGAAGATATGCTCAACTTTGATAAACCGGTTGTAAAAATCCGTGCTTCTATACATTACAAGTATCCAAATGATAAGAAATATAATGTAGCTTATACCAATTGGATAACTTATGAAAAACGCCCTTAATATTTTCCTCTTAACAAATTATTTTCGCTATTCGTAACTCGTATTTCGTAATTATTTGTATCTTTGCCAAAAATTGATTTTTAAGATACAAATGAATATATTACGATTTATCACCGCAGGTAGTGTAGACGACGGTAAAAGTACTCTCATCGGTCGTTTGTTATATGATAGTAAAAGCATTTTAGCCGACCAGCTTGAGGCACTCGAACAACAATCTAAAAATAAGAACGATGATGGTATAGACCTCGCTATCCTCACCGATGGTCTTCGTGCAGAACGTGAACAAGGTATTACTATTGACGTGGCTTATCGCTATTTTGCAACCCCTAAACGCAAATTTATCATCGCCGATGCCCCTGGTCATACGCAGTACACCCGCAATATGATTACTGGTGCCTCTAATTCCGAGCTTATTATTATTTTAGTAGATGCTCGTAATGGTGTAACCGAACAAACTCGCCGCCATTCCATCATTGCCTCACTGCTCAATATTCCAGAAGTAGTTGTAGCTGTAAACAAAATGGATTTGGTAGGCTATAGTGAAGAGGTATTCAAAAATATCCAACAAGAATACGAAGGTATCGCCAAGCGTTTAGGTTTGAAAAGTGTACACTATTTCCCGATTTCTGCTTTTGTAGGTGATAACATTGTGAATACAACCAAAGCAATGCCTTGGTACAAAGGAAATTCATTATTAGACTTCTTAGAAACTATAGAAATCAACAAAGATAATTACGATCAACCTCGTTTTCAGGTACAGTATGTAATACGCCCTCAAACTGAAGCCTTACACGACTATCGCGGTTACGCAGGACAAATCATATCGGGTGTCTATCGCAAAGGGGATGCTATAGTGGTACTCCCTGAAGGTATCAACACTAAAATCAGCAAGATAGAGCACAATGGCGAAGAAGTGGCTGAAGCCAAAGCAGGTGACCCTGTAGTGTTACATATCGAAGATGATATCGATATTTCTCGTGGCGACTATTTTGCTAAACAAGGAGCTGAACCTCAGCAAGGTCAGGATATAGAAGCCCTTGTGTGCTGGATGGATAAACGTGAATTGCGCGAGGGTAATAAGTACTTGTTACAACAACGCAGTAGGATCGTAAAAGCCGTTGTAAAGGAAATTGAATACAAAATTGATGTCAATACCCTTGACCAAACTGAAGGAGTAGAAAGCGTAAAACTCAACGAAATAGCAAAAATCCGACTCAAAACAGCTGCCCCTTTAGTATATGATGCATTCCAAAGCAATCCTCCGATGGGTAGCGCCATCCTCATTGATGAGACTAGCAATGCTACCGTAGGAGCTGTGATGATTGAACATTGATAATTTTTTCAATAGTTCCTCAATAGATACAGGAATGTTAAATAACGTTAAAAAAGAAAAGGGTATATGTATTATGTTTATATTTGCACTTGAATAACATATAAAAAATAAAGCGTATGACAGGTACAGAATTACAAGAAATGGTCGACAAGCTATGCTTAGATATGAAAGCCAATTTGTCAGGATTTATCTTTTGTGGAATCCTTAGATGTGCTGATGCAACTATTATAGGATCATCAGTAGCCAATACAGGAATTTCAGAAATTGCAAAAGAAGTAGCACCCTTTTTCTCAACTATTGTAGAACAAGTGAAAAAAGTAGTTGCTTCAAGTGAATCCTTAGGAGTTAAAGAAACTCATAGTATTCTTATTGAAACTGATAAGATTACTAATGTTATTGGAGTTTCAAATTCAGGGAAATTTTTTATCCTCTTAGCCTTAGAACGAAACAAAGCTAATATAGGAATAACGAGAACTTTGGTTGAAAAAAGTAGACCTATCGCAGCGATATTAGACGAACAACTTTAGAAAAATAGCTAATAGTATTTTTACAGCACAAATTTAGAAACTCTAAATTTGTGCTTTTTTTGTATAGAAATCTGCAATCGCTGGGTGGGTATGTATAAGGTAGGTTTGTTTATTTGCAATTTATTTTTGCTTGACTATAAAACTATTCAACATAAAATATTTTTTTTATAAAAGTTTGATTTTGAGTAAGATGATTAGATTGTTTTAACACAGTGTAAAAGAAGTCTAAAAAATATGTTAAAAACACTTGGAGGTTATCAAAATAATATATAGCTTTGCGCCATAAAAACCAAACACTATATATATTTTTTATGACAGGAACAGAATTACAACGATTACTCGATGCTCACTGTTTAGATATGAAAGCCAATATGCCTGGTTTTCTATTTTATGGAATCCTTAGCTGTAAAGATGGAACCATTTTATCTAAAGCTTCAGCTAATGAAGAATCTTCAAGAATTGTAGAACAAGGTTCTGCCTTTCACTTAACAATTGTAGATCAAGTGAAAAAAGTAATAAACACTAACAAAACTATGGAAGATTTAGCGTTAGATTACATTCTCATTGAGGCTAATAAAATAACCTATATGCTAATGATTTCAGCTTTAGGGAAGTTTTTCTCGATTACTGCCTTAGATAGACCAAAATCTAATGTAGGTATTTCAAGAGCTTTACTATATAAATGTAAAGCAGAATTTGGAACAATGTTAGACGACTTCTTTTAGAAACGAGCACTAAAGTAAAAAACTTTATAACACAAATTTGGAATATCCCAAATTTGTGTTTTTTTTGTTTTTACGAAAATATGTCGTATATTTGTCGTCTGAAAATAAAACGAAAGATATATGACGTTACCAAAATTAACCTCAGAACAAGCAATGGCACTCGAAAACCAGTATGGTGCCCATAATTATCACCCACTACCCGTCGTACTCTGCAAAGGACAAGGCGTGTATGTGTGGGACGTAGAAGGCAAACGCTACTACGATTTTCTCTCTTCTTACTCTGCTGTAAACCAAGGGCATTGTCACCCACGCATCATCAAAGCACTTACTGAGCAAGCTCAAACCCTTACCCTTACTTCTCGCGCTTTCTACAACGATAAGCTCGGAGTGTACGAAAAGTACATCACCGAGTATTTTGGCTTCGAGAAAGTTCTACCAATGAACACAGGTGCTGAAGCTGTAGAAACAGCCATTAAAATATGTCGCAAATGGGCGTATGAACAAAAAGGAGTACCCGAAAGCGCCGCAATCATCATTGTGTGCCATCAAAACTTCCACGGGCGCACCACTACAGTAGTTTCTTTCTCATCCGATAAAAATGCACGTAAAAATTTCGGCCCCTATACACCTGGTTTTGTTTCTGTTCCTTACAACGATTTGGCAGCTTTAGAACAAGTGCTCGCCGATAATAAGGCTACAGTAGCAGGCTTTTTAGTAGAACCTATACAGGGTGAAGCAGGCGTATATGTCCCCTCCGATGGCTACTTGAGTGGAGCTAAAGCTCTATGCGAAAAGTATAACGCCCTTTTTATCGCCGATGAGGTACAAACAGGAGTAGCGCGTACTGGGAAGCGTTTGGCAGTAGATCACGAAAATGTAAAACCCGATATATTGGTATTAGGCAAAGCCCTTAGTGGGGGGGTATATCCTGTGAGTGCTGTTCTTGCCGATGACCGTATAATGCACGTAATCAAAGCAGGACAACACGGTAGTACCTTTGGCGGTAACCCTTTGGCTGCTGCTGTAGCAATTGAAGCCTTACAAGTAGTAAAAGACGAGCATCTGGCTGAAAATGCCGCTCGATTGGGTGAAATTTTCCGCAAAGAAATAGGCGATTATATCAAAACCTCAAAAGTGGCTACCTTAGTACGTGGTAAAGGACTCTTAAATGCTGTGGTTATCAACGATTCCGAAGAGAGCAATACAGCGTGGAATATCTGCTTAAAGATGCGCGATAATGGCTTGCTCGCCAAACCTACACACGGTAATATCATTAGGTTTGCCCCACCATTGGTGATGAATGAAACCGAATTGAAAGAATGTATTGCTATCATTACAGAGGCATTAAAACATTACGAACCATAAAAGTATAATAAAAAAAGTCTGAAAAATTGCTGTTCTTATAACGCATTTTTTCAGACTTTCTTTTGTTGATATAGAGAGAATACTAAAAAAAATCATCTAACATTGTCCCAAACTCAGCTTTACATTTGTAGAGTAAGGCTCTCGAAATACCCATATTCGCCTTAGCTCTATCTAAAGCAGTAATAGAAAAGAATTTACCAAGAGCAGAAATCATCAGCATAAAAGTGATTTTACTCGTTTCAATAAGAATGTAATCAAGCTCTAAATTACCTAATTCTTTATTGCTTTCAACTACCATTTTTACTTGATTGACAATAGTGAGGTGAAAAGCAGAACCTTGTTCAATAATTCTCGAAGCTTCAGCATTAGCCGAGGCTCTGCTTAGAATGTAACCATCAGCACAGCTTAAAATTCCATAAAAGAGGAACCCTGGCATATTAGCTTTCATATCTTGACAATGAGCATCAAGCATCAATTGTAGCTGAGAAGCTGTTAGTTTTTCATTTGTACTTGTCATAATTTGGTTTTTTTAAGTTTTTGTAGAGCAAAAGTAGAAAATAAAAATTAATAATCCTAATTTTTTAGATAGAAAATTTTTTTCTTAAAAAATATTTTTTTGTACATTTGCACCACAGAAACAAATTTTACTTTATAAAAGAAAGAATTATGTACAATTTATTAAAAGGAAAAAGAGGCATTATCTTTGGTGCTTTAGATGAAAATTCTATTGCTTGGAAAACAGCAGAACGCGTACACGAGGAAGGTGGTAAGTTTGTACTTACCAATGCTCCTGTGGCAATGCGTATGGGACAAATAAAAAACTTAGCCGAAAAAACAGGTTCTGAAATCATTCCTGCCGACGCTACCAATATGGACGACCTTCAAAACTTGGTAACTAAAGCAATGGAAATTTTAGGGGGCAAGTTGGATTTTGTGTTGCACTCTATTGGTATGTCGGTGAATGTGCGCAAGAATATCCCTTATACCGAATCTAACTATATGAATACTGAAAAAGGTTGGGACGTTTCAGCACTTTCTTTCCACAAAGTATGCCAAGTGCTTTACAAGAATGATGCAATGAACGAGTGGGGTAGCATCGTTGCCCTTACTTATATGGCAGCCCAACGTACTTTCCCTGATTATAACGATATGGCTGATAACAAAGCTTACTTAGAATCTATTGCGCGTAGTTTTGGCTATTTCTTTGGTAAAGATAAAAAAGTGCGCGTAAACACCATTTCACAATCGCCTACTGCCACCACTGCAGGACAAGGTGTAAAAGGCTTTGATGGTTTTATTGCTTACGCCGATGCAATGTCGCCATTAGGCAATGCCACCGCTCAAGATTGTGCCGATTATACGGTATCTCTCTTCTCCGACCTTACTCGCAAAGTAACGATGCAAAACCTCTACCACGACGGAGGTTTCTCTAATACAGGTGTAAGCCAAGAAGTAATTGAACGATTCGCTAAGTAATGAAATACCTTTTCATTTATTTAGTACGCTTTTATCAGGTAGCTATTTCACCTCTGAAACCGCCTACTTGTAGGTATACCCCCACCTGCTCTCAATACACTTTGGAAGCTCTGCAAAAATATGGCTTTTTCAAAGGAGGTTGGTTAGCTATCAAGCGTATATGTAGTTGCCACCCTTGGGGAGGTAGTGGCTACGACCCTGTACCTTAACAAAAAAGCAAAGTGAAATAAAATCTCCACTTTGCTTTTTTTGTAACTGATTATTTTATACTTTTGTACTTGTAATTAGCATCATTAAATATCTAAACTTTATGAGAACCATTGCTTTTATTGTATTATCCTTACTGTTGTTTTCGTGTAAAACAGTACAGCGCCCTAAAATGACAGCTTTTATGGATGAAGCTGCTATTAAGACTCTTAATGAAGGAACGTATTATGTGTATTCTGAGCCTATGGAAAAGCAAGCACCCTTGTTCTTTCCGCTACTGCCCAAAGAATACCAAGAAAAAGCACAATCTTCAAGTAAATTCAAATTGCAAGTAAAAGCTGATTCGCTGTACGTGAGTTACCAAAAGGTGAAGGATAGCACAACTACCGTTACGATGAGGGCTGGCTTCAAAGGCAAACAAAAAAAGAACTTTTGGCAGCGTTATAATAGGTTTAGAATCTATCCGTTTATTCCTATTTATTTAGGAGTGGATATCGATAGAATACGTATAGCTCCTGATAAAGACGGTAATTTATTAGTAGAAGTGTATAGAGACCTACAAGGCGCTGTATTTTTAATACAATTTTTCAACACTTATTACGATACTTTCGTATTTAAAAGAGAAGAACAAACTCAAAAACCTATATCTAATGAATTATCTAAAGAAACTACAACAAAGTGATGAATTTGAATACTGTGAAGGTGCTACCGCCGAAGAAATTCAAATTGTAGAAACATCTTTAGGGGTATTACTCCCTGAAGTGTATGTAAAGTTTTTGAGCGAATGTGGCTCTTGTAACTTTGGGGATACTTATATCAATGGAGTTTACAAAGAAGATGGAATATTATCATACCCAATAATAGAACTCACAAAACAGTTGAGAGAAGAGCTCAACCTCCCCGATGATTTTATTGTACTCAATTACGAAATAGATGAATACTTGATTCTATATAAAGTCTCAAAAACAGATCGCCTCAACGATTCAAAAGTATATGGTGCTGAAGTACATTGTAATAAAAACAATGATTTTGTAATGAGCAAACCTACACTTCTATTCAATTCTTTTGATGAATATTTTGAGGATTTCTTAGAATTAGCAGACTAATTACTATGTAAAAATAAGCCTTTAAAATGTTGTAAAATTGCTTATTTCTACAAAAATGTAAAAATAAGCTATTGTTACTATGTTTATTTTTACTATTTTTCTTTCCAAAAAAATGAAATATTTTATAAAAAAGAGCAAAGCACTTTAACGCGCTTTGCTCTTTTTGTTCCTTAAATAATGTAAGTTTGGTATAAGTAATTGTTTAAAAATCAGCGAAATATTCTAAGTCTTCCACGAATTTTACGAATTTTCACGAATTTGAGTTCTCATAAAATTTTCCTCTTTACATTATCTCACAAATTTTCACCTGACAGTGAATTATTTTAATGTGAGTTCGATATAAGAAATATCTATTTAATTATATGCTAATCAAATAGATAAACAACTTTGCTGTTTTTGGTAAGCTGGTGCTGCTGGATTTACACGGATTATGACGCAAATATAATTTATTCTGTTATATAAATAATGTGAGCTACAAGCTATTTAAGTAGGCACGAGCTACAAGAAATGCGTCAGTGAGGGGATTTTTTTATAATTTTACTATTAGATGATTTATTACTTCCAATCTATTACGAGGTCTGAAAGTTCAAGACTCGCAAACTCACTAGACCAACTATCAGCTGGTCCAAATCCTACTCTTGCTGCTGCAAATTTCAATCCTTTAACACTTGGAAGTATCTGTTTAAATACTATATAGGACTTTACAGGTACTTCTGTAGGAATTGTATTACAGCTAAAATCACCACTTTTTGCATTACCTACAGCAACTGCTTTAGAATAGTACTCATTACCTTCATAATCAAAAGCATTTATTCTGCTATTATCAAGACATACCTTTTGATGTACTAATTTATGAGAAATCAAGAGATTTACAGTTACGGTTTGAGCTTTTTTATCACCTACTACCGAAAGAATTTTTACGTCAATATTAGGTGAAAAGCTTTTTACCTTCCCATTGCCATCACCTTGACCACTAGTTGCATTTGCAAAGATTTTATCAGCAGTAGTTTGAAAGTCTTGGGCTTGTGATTTGATTTCACCATTTTGTAAAGCCTTATCAAAGAAAGCTCTTATCTCTTTCTTATCATCTAATTTTAGAACTACCAACTTATTATTGTCTATACCATTGGCAAAATGTTTAATTGTAGCCTTATTACCTAAAGCTGAAAGTTGCTCTTTAGTAGCATTGTCAGAGCTCTTCTCTTCGATAGTACCTCCTGTGAACATAGAAATATAGTCACCAGTGGTTATAATATCATTGATAAAGATATTTTCGTACTGAGTACCTCTTGCAGGTACTCCAAGAACTAATGTTTCACCTTTTTTATAGGTGTGGTTATCTACAGCAGTATACTCTTTTCTGGAGTTTTTAGCTTGAGCTACTGCAAAACTGAGATTTAGTACTAAAAGTGCTACTAAAATGATGCTTCTTTTCATTTGTTTATTAATTTTTTGGATTACTATACCTACTCTATTCAGGCTTTTCGGTTACCGCCTTTATCGTGTAGGTTTCGTTACATTTAAGCAATAAAAAAACGTGGAAACATTCCTTATTGCTCAATTTCTGAAGCCCGACCAAAGGCTATGTTACAAAGCAAAAGGAATGCCCACGTAACCGCAGGCATTTCCACTTTCACTTTCCTTGTAACATTGAAAAATTGGTCGTTTTCAGAAATTAGGAAACTGTAAAGCGAAACGCTATATGTTATTTTATAATACTATTTTAAAAACTATACAAGTTAATACTTCTTATAATAGCTATTTTGGTTTAATGAGGCAAATGTACAAAAAAGTTTTATTTCTACAAAGCAAAAGAACAATTTTAACACAAAAAAGCAATGTGCATTTTCTCGCACATTGCTTTTTTTATTAATTACTTCTTATTTCTTATTTGTAAAGATTGCGAAGTTCTTTGGCGGTATCAACCATTGCGTGGAGAGCTGCTTTGGTTTCTGGCCAGTGGCGTGTTTTGAGTCCGCAGTCGGGGTTTACCCACAATTGCTCTTTTGGCACTACCGAAATGGCTTTCTTCATCAAGTTGGTCATTTCTTCTTGTGAAGGTACGCGTGGTGAGTGAATGTCGTATACCCCAGGTCCTATTTCGTTAGGATATTTGAAGTCACCAAATACATCGAGGAGTTCCATTTGTGAACGTGAACACTCTATGGTAATCACATCGGCGTCCATATCGGCGATAGCTTCAATCATATCGTTGAACTCGGAATAGCACATATGGGTGTGGATTTGAGTTTCGTCTTTCACACCTGAGGCTGAAATGCGAAATGCTTTGATTGCCCAATCGAAGTAGGCTTTCCACTCGCTCTTGCGCAATGGCAAACCTTCGCGGATAGCTGGTTCGTCAATCTGAATGACTTTGATGCCAGCTTTTTCGAGGTCTACCACTTCATCACGGATAGCCAAGGCTATTTGCAAACAAGTTTCAGAACGCGGTTGGTCATCGCGTACGAATGACCATTGCAAGATAGTTACAGGTCCTGTAAGCATACCTTTCACAGGCAATTTAGTAAGCGATTGTGCGTATTTACTCCAGCGTACAGTCATTGGTTCAGGACGAGAAATATCACCAAAGATAATCGGTGGCTTTACGCAACGTGAACCATAGCTTTGTACCCAACCGAATTTGGTGAAGGTGTATCCTTTGAGCAATTCGCCAAAGTATTCCACCATATCGTTGCGTTCGAACTCTCCGTGTACGAGTACATCGATATTGGTATCTTCTTGAAAACGGATAGACTCTTCAATTTCTTTTTCCAATAACTTGTCGTATTCGGCTTGAGTGAGTTCTCCTTTTTTGAAGCGAGCACGCCAGCTGCGTACCTCGTCGGTTTGAGGGAATGACCCAATAGTAGTTGTAGGGAAAAGAGGTAAGTTTAACGCTTTGTGTTGTGCTACTTTACGCTCGTTGAACGGACTGTGGCGCACATCGTCTTTGGCTGTGATGTTGTTCACGCGCTCTTTCACTTTGTTGTCGTGGATAAGCGGTGAAGTTTTACGTGTTTCAGCTGCTTTTTTGTTTTCTTCAAAAACGGCTTTTACCTCAGGTGTTATGTGACCTGTAGCAAGGGCTTGCAAAGTAGTTACTTCTTTTACTTTTTGTTTAGCAAAAGCCAACCATTGTTTGATTTCAGGGGTAAGCACTTTCTCGTTGTTTTCGAGTTCGAGATTGCAAGGAGAGTGCAATAATGAGCAAGAAGTAGCTATCAATAGGCGATCAGCCCCGATAGCTTCTTTGGCTTTCTCAATCAATGCTAATGAATGTTCGAAGTTATTTTTCCAAATATTACGTCCGTCCACTACTCCAAGCGATAGTTTTTTATCGGCAGGAAGTGCTTTGAGCACTTTGTCAAGCTGAGCTGCGGCGCGCACTAAATCGATGTGCAATACATTGAAAGGCAATGATACAGCCAATTCGGTATTGTTATCCAATGCCCCAAAGTAGGTAGTGAGGATAAATTCGGTAGTAGGGAATTTGCTTCTTAGCTCCGTATATACTTTTTTGTATACATCGGCAGCGCCTTCAGGAAGGTCGAGAGCTAAGTAAGGCTCATCTATTTGAATAGTTTTAGCACCTGCATCTACTAAACTTCGTACGATTTGTACATACACAGGCAACAAACGTTCAGCCAAGTCTAAACGGTGGAAACCTTGTTCTTTTTCTTTACCGAGAAGCAAATAAGTTACCAAGCCGATAAGTACAGGTTTAGTGTCGAAACCGTGTTTTTTAGCCAAGTTATATTCTTGCAAAGGTTTGTTTACAAGAATTTTGAAAGATTGGTCTTTAGTAAATTCGGGTACGATATAGTGGTAATTGGTATCAAACCATTTGGTCATTTCCATAGCAGTAATATCGATACCATTTTTTTGATAACCACGTGCTAAAGCGTAATAACGCTCCAAATTACTCAACTGATGAATAGGAGTAAAACGCTCAGGAATAGCGCTTACCGTGAACGAAAAGTCAAGCATTTGGTCATAGAGAGAAAAGTCGTTAGAAGGAATCAAATCTACTCCTGCTTCTCTTTGTAGTGTCCAGTTGTGAACACGAATATTTTCAGCTACTGCTAAGAGTTCTTCTTCTGATATTTTACCAGCCCAGAATGACTCATTAGCTTTTTTAAGTTCTCGTTTTTCACCGATACGAGGATAACCTAATACGTTTGATTTCATATAAAATTCTTATTTAAAGTGCAAAACTACAATATTTTATCAATCTACCAAAATAATGTATTAAAAAATATTTTGGTGTTTTTATAAGTTTATTAAAACAGTTTAAAGCTCGCTCTTGCAAACACATAACGCCCGTTGAGCCCGAATTGAGAAGTGGCGCGTGAATATACAAATTGATCGTTGTTGTTATTCACTTTTACGTTCTTTTCGGGGTAAAGATCGAAAAGGTTGTTTACGCCCAGAGTGAGGGTAGCTTTTTCGCTGAAATTATAAGCAATAGAAAGGTCGGTAATGAGTTTGCCGCGTATCACTTGATGACCGTAGCTATCAAACTCAAAGTCTCCTATTTGGTCGGTAGTTTTGATGATATCAGGACCTGTGGTTTTGCCGTAATAGGTATTGCGCAAATAAGCGTTCCATTTGCCTATACTGAGGTTGTGAGAAAGGGTTGCTTTGAATCGTGGAACGGCTTCTTCTAAATAAATACGAGCTCTTTCGGAGAAGAATTTACTCTCTAAACCTGCATTTTTTATTGCTTCGGGGGTGTGAATAGTCCCTACTTTGCGCGTTTGGGTGAGATTGAGACCAAAATCGTTATTGATACTCCATTTATCTCCTTGATAATGATGTGCTATTACAACATCTATCCCTTTGGTTTCGGCATCAACGCCATTGGCGAAGAACTGTACGCTGTTCACATTAGCAGTATCGAATATTTGTTTGAGTTCGTTTTCAGCAGGTGAAGAACCTGTTGGCTTGCTAAAAGTTTCGGTGAGGATGATGCGATTGTCTACACGGATGAAGTAGGCATCGGCACTGAGAGAAATACCCGCTTTTGGCAAGTTTAGAGCGAACCCTGCACTCACTGATTTAGATTGTTCTTCTTTGAGTTTTTCGATGCCAAAGAGTTCAGCCGCTTTAGAGATATTGTTGAACGTACCTGTTTCTTGCAAATTTCCGTTGAGGTAGAGGGTGCCTATATTGGTGTAATACAATTGGTGGATAGAGGGGGCGCGGAATCCTGTAGAGGCAGCAGCGCGCAAATTTACATTAGGGAGGAGCTTCACGCGAGTTGCTAATTTATAGTTGAAAGTATCGCCAAAATCGGAATAGTTTTCATAGCGCAAGGCGGCATTGGCTAAGAGCCAACGAGTGATGTCGGTTTCAAATTCGGCATAACCCGCCCATACATTGCGCGTTTTGGTGAGAGCACTCTCCTCACGCAAACCACTGAATACCTGTGCACCACCAGGGAGGTAAGCCCCAAAAAAGTCAGTAGGTTTTTGGTTATTAGGGGTATTGCCGTCCTGCACTCTGCCCAAAAGATCATAAGTAGCATAAGAACTTTCATCACCTGCTACAATACTATAGGCTTCGTGGCGTTGCTCAGCACCCAATGAGAGGTTGGCTTTCTCGAAAAGGTTGAGGGCTCTGGAAAAATCGAGGTTAAGAGTGTTTTGCAAGAAGCGCAATTTGCCAGCATCAAAAGAAGAAGGAGAGGCAAAACGCAAACTGGTGTTGCCCGTATGCTTGATAGTATAGGCAAACTCATTGCGTCCAAAAGTATTGCTGACATCAATATGCCACGCTCCTGCTTCGCCTTTAAAACCTGCTGAGATAGAACTATCCTGAATATCAGTAGTTATCCAAGGCAGATATCCGTTAGGATGTAACCCTGTGAAGGTGCGCGCTTGATTAGGTCGCCTAAAGAAACCACCAGCCTCACCATAGCGGTAACTCTGTCCGCCAAAAGCATAGAATTTCCAGCTATCGGAAATAGGAAGTTCGGTATTGAGGAAGAATTGCGTACCGCGCAGACGCGATTGCCCCACGTGCATATTAAAGTCTTTACGCGTTAGCTGACGATAAGCGAGTTCATCATCGGTAACATCTTTACTCAGAATACTGCGCAGACTGGTGAGCGAAGTAGCATTTTGAATTTGTGATAGGAAGGAACTGTTGAAATAGCTAACTTGACCAGCGTAGTTTTTGATGAGCCCCAATAGTTGAGGGGCGGCATTTACATTGCTATTGCTAAAATAGTTAGATAGATTATCGCCTGCTTCTAAAGCGCGCTGTTCAATTGCATTATAGGCGTTGAAGATAGTGCCATCAAAAGTGCCTGCTCTAAAAGTAGGGTTGCGGAATTGCGCTGAGAAAGTGAGGTTGATAAAGCCGCCTTTTTTGCCGAGGTCAGTGCTATAATTGAGGTCTAATTGTCCTTGTTCGCCGTCGTAATCACCGCGATGATCATTGGCTTTTGGGGTTATGTTAGCCCCGTAACTCACTTGGGCAGAGAGTCCTTTTTCTTTTTTGAGGTTGAGATTGAGTACCCCAGCAATGGCATCCGACCCGTATTGAGCAGAAGCACCATCGCGTAAGATTTCAATTTTAGAAAGTGCAAAAGAGGGAATTGCATTGAGGTCAGTACCAACGGTACCACGACCAGGTGCGCCATTTACATTGATAAAGGCAGAAGTGTGTCGCCTTTTGCCATTGAGAAGCACTAAGGTTTGATCGGGGCCTAAACCGCGTAGTTGAGCGGGGTCTAAGTGGTCGGTGCCATCGGTTACCACTTGAGGTGTAGAGGTGAAGGAAGGCGCTATACTATTGAGTATCTGATTAATATTCACTTGCGGTTGTGTTTTTACGGTTTTCACTACATCAAACACATCCACCGGCACAGGACTATCTACTTTTGTGCGTCCACCAGCACGTGACCCAACGATGAGCACCTCGTCAAGTGCTTCAGCATCACTTTCTAAGAGAATGTTTAAAGTAGTGGTTTTGCCTACTTTCACTTCTTTGGTTTTAAAACCTATATACGAAAATACAAGTACATCGTTTTCGGAGACTTGTAGACTAAACTGTCCGTTTTCATCAGTATTAGTACCTTTTGGGGTATTTTTTACAACGATGCTCACCCCTATTAGAGGTTCTTTTTGGTTATCGGTTACGATACCTTTAACGGTTTGAGCCGAAGCAACGGCTGAAAACAGAAAGACTAAAAATACTAAAAAGCGGGTTTTCTTTCTCATCACTAAATTATTTTTAAAAAGGTTATTACTAAGGGGAAATAAAAAAGGAATGCAATGTAACATCATTGCATTCCTTTTTATATAGGGTAAAGTAAAGAAACAACGATGCCTTCCTATGGGGAAACCATAGAACAAAGCATCATCATATTTTTACTTGTGAAAGTCATATTATGTGTTATGTGTTAAATTCGGGGGCAAAGTTAGTGATTTTTTCTGAACTACCAAAAATTTTAAGTATTTTTTTTTAATACAACCACTAATTGTTAACTACTAATACCCTACGGCAGTATCATCACCACGAGGGTCGGCACCACCTTCTAAACTACCATCGGGCTGTACTAAAATAGCATCTACTTTACCAATGATAACAAAGTTTTCTTCACGAGGTTTATAGCCTTTAGCTTTGAGTTTGGCAATGACTTCGGGAGCAAATCCGTTGGGCTCATACATCACATCATCGGGTAGCCATTGGTGGTGGAAACGCGGTTTACTCACCGATTCTTGCATCGTCATACCGTATTCGGCTACGTTGAGAAAACATTGTAATACCGAGGTGATAATCGTTGAACCGCCAGGGGTGCCTATCACCATAAAGAGCTTGCCTCCTTTTTCTATAATGGTGGGGCTCATAGAACTAAGCATACGTTTGTTAGGAGCAATGGCATTTTTTTCAGAACCTACTAAACCATAAGTGTTTGGTTCACCAGGTTTGATGCTAAAATCGTCCATTTGGTTGTTGAGGAAGAAACCGCCTCCTTTCACATATACCTTACTACCATAATTGGTGTTGAGGGTAGTAGTAACCGCTACGGCATTGCCAAAACGGTCTACAATGGAGTAATGAGTCGTTTCATCACTTTCGTAACCTGCAATTTTTCCGTGTGCTATTTCAGAAGATTTGCTCGCTTTATCCCACGAAAAACTACTCATACGTTCTTTGAGATAATCGGGAGAGAGAAGTATTTCGGTAGGGACTTTCACAAAGTCGGGGTCGCCCATATAGTAAGCCCTATCGGCATAAGCACGGCGTTCGGCTTCTACTAATAACTGAATGTATTGCTCGCCGTTATGAGGATACTGACCTATATTATAAGGTTCTACACTTTTAAGAATCTGTGCCAAGCAAATTCCTCCACTTGAAGGCAATGGCATAGAGTTGACAGTATATTTTTTATAAGTAAAAGTAACAGGCGTACGCCATTGAGGTTCGTAGTTTTTGAGGTCGTCTAAGGAGAGGATACCACCGAGTTCTTGCACGTAGGCAACAATACGTTTGGCAGTTTCACCTTCGTAGAATTCAGCTCTACCATTATCGCGTATACGCTCTAAGGTTTTAGCAAACTCTTCATATTTAAAGCGCTCACCTGCTTTCCAACCATTTTCAAAAGGAGTAACATAGTTATTCACTTGCTTGATGAGCTCTACATTTTTATTCATATAAGAATCAGCCTGCAGTTTGGTGATGATCACCCCATTGCGCGCCAAGTCGATAGCAGGCTGGATGAGTTCGGCAAAAGGGAGAGAGCCAAACTTTTGATGTACAGCGAAGAGTCCTGCAATAGTGCCAGGTACACCTACAGCCAAAGCACCCAGAGTACTCTTATTGGCAATTACGTTGCCATCTTTGTCTAAATACATATCGCGATGCGCTTTAGCAGGTGCTTTTTCGCGGTAATCTAAAGCTCCTTTTTCACCATTAGCTAAACGGTATACCATAAAGCCTCCACCCCCTATGTTACCTGCATTGGGGTAAGCTACTGCTAAGGCAAGTTCGGTAGCCACCATCGCATCGAAAGCATTGCCTCCTTTTTTGAGGGTAGCAAGACCTATTTGAGAGGCTTCTTCTTTGGCACTCACTACCATAGCGTGTGCGGCTACTACCCCTTTTTCGGGAGAAGATTGTTTTTCAGTAGGAGTATTGCGGCAACTCACCAATAAAGCAATTGCCGTTAGTATAGAGAAGATTTTTTTGAGCATAAGTTTTCTGTTTTTAGAGATGAGAAAAAAGCGTCAGAATTATCATAATAGGCTTTGTCAAAGTCCTTGGACTTTGACAAAGCTTTGGATACAAATCTGACACTTGTTATCTAAATTCTAAGCAAGTACCGCTTTTACTTTATCGGCAGCTTCTTGGAAGAGGATTGCTGAGTGAACGGCTAAGCCTGAATTGTCTAATATTTCTTTAGCAAGCTCGGCATTCGTACCTTGCAAACGTACAATGATAGGCACTTTGATAGCATCGCCCATATTTTGATAGGCATCTACCACGCCTTGTGCTACGCGGTCGCAACGCACAATACCACCAAAAATATTGATGAGGATAGCCTTTACATTAGGGTCTTTGAGGATAATGCGGAAAGCAGCTTCTACGCGTTTAGCATCGGCGGTACCTCCTACATCAAGGAAGTTAGCAGGTGAACCACCCGCTTGTTTGATCAAATCCATCGTAGCCATTGCGAGTCCGGCACCATTTACCATACAGCCCACGTTACCATCGAGAGCGACATAGTTGAGCCCTACTGCTTTAGCTTCTACTTCTATTGGGTTTTCTTCACGTGTATCGCGATAAGCTGCATACTCAGGGTGACGGAAAAGCGCATTGTCATCAAGAGTTACTTTGGCATCTACTGCCATTATTTTATTATCAGAAGTTTTTAGAACAGGGTTGATTTCAAACAAGCTAGCATCAGAAGATACATAAGCATTGTAGAGTGCTGTTACGAACTTTACCATTTCTTTTTGAGCGTCACCAGTAACTCCTAAGTTGAAAGCTATCTGGCGAGCTTGAAAAGGCAAGAGCCCTACGGTAGGGTCGATTTCTTCGGTGAAGATAAGATGAGGTGTTTTTTCGGCTACTGCCTCAATATCCATTCCGCCTTCGGTAGAATACATAATCATATTTTTACCTTTGGCACGGTTTAATAGTACCGACATATAGAACTCTTTAGGATCGCTTTCACCAGGGTAATATACATCTTCCGCGATGAGTACTTGATGTACTTTTTTTCCTGAAGGTGGTGTTTGAGGGGTAACGAGTTGCATACCTATAATTTGAGAAGCGATAGGTTCTACTTGGTCTAAACCTTTGGCTAACTTAATGCCGCCGCCTTTACCGCGCCCTCCGGCGTGCACTTGTGCTTTTACCACATACCACTGAGTATTAGTGGCTTCGGTGAGTTGTTTGGCAGCCTCTACGGCTTCAGTGGGGGTGTGAGCAACGATGCCACGTTGTACGCGCACCCCAAAACTCGAAAGGATTTCCTTTCCTTGGTATTCGTGTAAGTTCATACGAGATTGATTTGGTAACTATTCGGCAAAGATACGAAACAATTTATTAATTAGCAAAAAAAATAATTAATAATACTTCTAAAAAATGCTAATTTGCTAATTAGCAAATAATCCTTACTTTTGCGCTCTAAACTGAAAAAGAATGAAAAATACCTATATATTAGCTATAGAATCTTCTTGCGATGATACTTCAGCTTCAGTGCTTTGCAATGATAAAGTGCTTTCTAATGAGGTGGCAAATCAAGAGGTGCATAAACAATACGGCGGGGTAGTGCCCGAATTGGCTTCACGCGCTCACTTGCAAAATATAGTGCCCGTAGTGGCTCAAGCGCTCAAAAAAGCAGGAATAACCAAAGAAGAGCTCTCGGCTATTGCCTTTACCAGAGGGCCAGGATTAATGGGGTCGTTGCTCGTGGGGACTTCATTTGCAAAATCGCTGGCAATGGGACTAAATATCCCACTCATTGAAGTGAACCACATGCAGGCACATATTTTAGCACATTTTATAGAGGAGGGTCAGCCGAAACCCGAGTTCCCTTTTCTCGCGATGACTATCAGCGGAGGACATACCCAAATTGTGAAGGTGAACAGCTTTTTTGATATGGAGGTGTTGGGCGAAACCCTTGACGATGCAGTAGGGGAGGCGTTCGACAAGACCGCTAAAATATTAGGACTGCCTTACCCTGGAGGACCTCTCATTGATAAATACGCCCAAGAGGGCAACCCTAAAGCCTTCAGTTTTTCTAAACCTAAAATATCTTTCCTAAACTTCAGTTTTTCAGGACTTAAAACAGGTATTCTCTACTTTATACAGAAAAACACTGAAGAAAATCCTAATTTCATAACTGAACATTTAGCTGATATTTGCGCTTCAGTACAACACACGATTGTAGAAATACTGATGAGCAAACTCAAAAAAGCTGTAAAAGAAACAGGTATCAAGCAAGTGGCTATTGGGGGAGGAGTATCGGCTAATTCGGGTATTCGCAATGCGCTCACAGCTTTAGGACAGCAATACGGTTGGCAAACCTTTGTGCCTAAATTTCAGTATTGTACCGATAATGCAGCGATGATAGGTATCGTAGGTTATCACAAGTTTTTGGAAGGAAATTTTGTAGCACAAGAAGTAACTGCCCAAGCGCGACTTTCTTTTAATTAGCAGATTTGTTAATTTATTTTGAAACATTCAAAATAAATTCGTACTTTTGTCTCCTAAATTATAAAAACCATTAAAACGATGAAGACAGAAACATCATTAAATGAAAAACAAGGGCACTGGATTCTCGCCAAGCTCGGCAAGAAAGTGTTACGCCCAGGAGGAAGAGTACTCAGCGAATGGTTAGTAAAAAACTTAGAGATTACCTCCAAAGATGATATTGTAGAGTTTGCCCCAGGCTTAGGATTCACGGCTAATATAGCTTGTTCTTATAAGCCTTTCAGCTATACGGGAGTAGATATGAATGAGGCAGCCGCAGCTTTGGCTAAAAAGAATATTCACTATGAAAATGCACGTGTGATTGTAGCTGATGCCGCTGCTTCTACACTTCCCGATGCTTTTGCTAATAAAGTGTATGGAGAGGCAATGCTCACTATGCAACCTCTTGAACACAAAAAAGCTATTATTGCAGAGGCTTTTAGGATACTCAAACCAGGAGGTTATTACGCTATTCACGAATTAGGCTTACAGCCAGACAATGTGAGTGATGAGGTGAAAAACGATGTTTTTAAAGAACTAAGTGCTAATATACGTGTACACGCACGCCCAATGACCCCCAGTGAGTGGAAAGCTCTTTTTGAAGAGCAAGGTTTTAAGGTGGTGAAAGAACAGCACAACGCAATGCTCCTACTTGAAAACAAGCGTGTATGGCAAGATGAAGGGATATTCCGCACGCTTAAATTCTTCTTTAATCTCTTCACCCACCCCGATTTGCGCAAACGCGTGATGAATATGAAGAAAACCTTTAGAAAACACCAAAAGAACTTAGATGCTATTGCTATTGTTGTTCAAAAACCCCTTTAAACGATTTTACAAAAAAGCTCATATCTTTATAGGAAATCTCCTATAAAAATATGAGCTAAAAAAAGTAACAAATAAAAATAATTCTTCTCTTTTATTGGTCTTTTACAATTACGAGTCGTGCTTTTGAGCCTGTTGCTAAATCCCAACGGTTGCGTATAATGGTGTTGCCTTTGTCGTCTAGCACCATAAACTCGGCAGTATTAGGCCCCGATTCTCCTTGGTTGAGCGCTAAAAACTCTACTTTGTTGAAGCCAGGTTTCAATTCTACTTTAAAACCTCTGAATTCTCCAAGGAGAAAAATGTCGCGAACTTCTTCTACTCCATTCACATATAAACTCACTCGATCGCCATCAATAGCAGCGAAGTCGCGACAATATACATTTACAAACTTTCCATTATTGGTGAAGTCGCCAAAGAATTGATCGCCTTTGGGTGCTTCATAATCTTCTCGCTTATGGTCGTTGAGCACCTCATAATTAGGTTTGAACTCTACTTTGCGCTGTACTAAATTACTCTTCCCCGTAAAATCAATGTTTTTTTCAGGCATCTTCATCCAAGGATTATTCTCTTTTTTAGGAGCTACCCGCAGATTGATAGGCGTTCCCTTATACTCTAACTCAGGTGATTTCTCTAACGGAATGACAACCTTATTATCTTTCTTTTGTATTTCAAAAGGTTGAGCCTGAGCAGCTAAGCATCCTAATAAAAGTGATATGTACAAGCATAAATATTTCATAATGTTTGAGCATTTACTTTTTTATAGCGATAACTATGCCAAATTTGCTATTCTGCTAATTCTTTCATACCTTTGCGCTTCATTATTAAGTATTCTTTTATGAAAAATATTACATTATTTGTAGCGCTATCTTCCTTTTTTATAGGAACTGCACAGGACGACCTTATCAAATCGGTAGCTGGTAACCACTCAGAAAACGCTGGTTTTAAGTTTACTACCGTTATCAACCTCGAACGCACCGACGTGAAAGACCAAGGTAGCAGCGGCACTTGCTGGAGCTATGCAGGGGCTTCGTTTATAGAAAGTGAAATGAAACGTATGGGCAAAAAGCCTATCGACCTTGCCGAAATCTTCACTGCTCGCAATTGCTATATCGAAAAAGCTAAACAATATGTGCGTATGCACGGCAATTTAGATTACGGACAAGGAGGTGAACTCCACGATGTAATCAATATGTACGCCAAATATGGTGCTGTACCTCAAAATATTTATACAGGTTTGAACTACGGTACTACTCGTAATGATTTTGGTGAACTGCACGCTATCTTGAAAGGATTTCTTCAAGGAATGCTAAAGAACGGAGAGAAAAAGAATAAACTCACTCCTAATTGGTTACCTGCTTTCACAGCGACCATCGATGCCTATTTAGGTGCAGTACCCGAAAGTTTTATGTATGAAGGCAAAAAATATACTCCTCAGAGCTTTGCTAAAGAGCGCGTAGGTATCAATCCTGCCGACTATATAGAAATGGTATCGTATGCCGACCAACCTAAATACCAAAACGTGTTTATGGCAGTACCCGATAACTGGAGCTTTGATTATGCTTACAATATTGCAATGACCGACCTTACAAAAATCATTGACAACGCTCTTAAAAAAGGTTATACTGTAGCGTGGGCAGCCGATGTGAGTGAGCGTTATTTCAGTTGGAAAAATGGAGTGGCTTTTGTGCCTGAAAAAGAAGTGAGTGAGATGAGTAACGAGGAAGCCTTGTATCTTTTTTCTAACCCTCCTACTGCCGAGAGAACCATCACCCCCGAGATGCGTCAGCGTGATTTTGACAACTATCAAACTACCGATGACCACGCAATGCACATCGTAGGGCTTGCCAAAGACCAAAACGGACGTGAGTACTACATCGTGAAAAACTCTTGGGGCTTGCGCAACGACTATGAAGGCTACTTGTATGTAACTAAAGCCTTTGTAGAGTTCAAAACAACTGCCATTATGCTTCACAAAGGCGGAGTGCCTAACGATATCCTCAAAGAGTGGAAAAAGTAGTATTAATAATGCAAAATTGCTGATTGGCAATTATTTTATACTTTTGTCTTTAAATACAAAATGTTTATGGAAACACTCACTATTAAACCTCCTAAAGGAGTTACTCTAAATGATGCAAGAATAGCTCTTGAACGACTCAATTTTGAAATAGTAGAGAATCAGGAGTACACAATTTCTGATAGTTACAAAAATGAGTTGCACGATCGTTTAAGAGAATGGGAATTATCTCCAGAAACCGGAATCTCTTTAGATGAAGCCAGAAGATTGGCTTACGAAAAATATGGAAGAATATGAAGTAATACTCTCTTCATTAGCTAATAAAGAATGGCTGAAAGTCATTGATTGGTATAATGATAAAAGAGAAGGACTCGGTTTTGAAGTTTTTGACGAGATAGATGAATATTTGAAAAGGTTAAAAACATTACCTTATATAAATCGAATAGTAGAAGGTGAGATTAGATTATCAACTACTCCAAGATTTCATTTTGGAATATTCTATACTGTGAAAACAAATACTGTTTTTGTGATAGGTATACACAATCTAAGAGAGGACTACCAAGATATTTTGAGAAGAATATAATTTTTTTCTTCTTCTTTAAGAAACATTTAAACACTATTTGAAAGAAACAGAAAAAATACTTACATAGAGACATAAATTAGCGTTTCACTTTACAATTTCCTGTCATAGAAAACGACCATTTTTTAATGTTATGGGGAAACTAAAAGTGGAAATGCCTGCACTATAGCGTGGGCATTTCTTTTTACTTTTGCAGTGTGCCTTTAGTCGGGCTTCTATGAGAAAGTAATAGGGAATGTGCTCACGCTTTTTTTAAGTGCTTATGTAAAATAAGAAATGATGAAATAATAATGAAAAGGAGTATTTTATTCTTAGTATTATGCTTTCCCTTATACATATTTTCACAATATCGTGTTACAGGGATTTTAATTAGTAATAACCAAATAGTAGCTAATTGTACTGTTAAATTGCTCTCACAAGACAAGGTATTACAAACAACTGCTTCAGATGAAAAGGGTACTTTTTCTTTTGAAAACCTTTCAGCAGGGCAATACCAGCTAAATGTGGTTTCTATTTTCTATGAGCCTTTTCAGCAAGAGCTAATGGTAGATAAGAATATCGCATTAGGCAATATTGTGATTACCGAGAAAGTAGAAAACCTTAAAGAAGTAACCGTTACTGGTCGGAAAAATCCTGTCATCCCTACTCAAACGGGCTCACTTATTGAAGTAACGGGCACACGGCTCGCCTATCGTTCTGCGGTGACCGATATTTTAGAGTATGCTCCCAGCATCTCCACTACTAATGGCTTGAAAATCTATGGCAATGACGATATTTTAATAATGCTCGACGGTAAGGAATTACACATCGATAAAGATAAAATAGCGTCTTTCTTAGATAAAATACCCGTCAAGAGTATTAAAAGTATTGAAGTAGTTGATAAAATTGATGCCAGTATCGATAGCTCAAAAGTGGGTATCATAAAAATAACGACTATTGCAAAATACGGCTGGGTAGGCTCGTTAAGTCACAACTTTCTGTACAAACAAAAATTAGGCTATAACGATGATGTAAACCTGTTTTATTCTACTGATAAATATCGTCTTTTTACTAACCTATACCACGAACGACATCACACCTTTAGCAATACAGAGGAGCAATCTCTCTTGAAAAATAGTAATATACTTTATCAAAGTACTTCCGATAGACAGTTAAAACGAAAAGCAAACGGGATAACATTAGGAGCAGATTACTATTTCAATAAAAAATCGACTCTTAGCTTTCTGTATATCTATAATTATGATGCCGATGCTGATAATGAATACAACATATTAGCTAATGTGTATAATAACAATGTGTTCAACCATCATTTTACTACGCACAGAAAATGGGACGCCATATCTAATGACCACTCTTTCTCACTGAACTTCGACCATACTACTGACTCCTTAGGTTCAAATATCAAAATAGCCTTAGACTTGGTTAAGAAAAAGTATGAAAGTCCTCTTACTGAAAAAGATATTTATTACCGCACAGTAACTACCGAAGAAAATACTGAGCAAGATTCATACTCTTACAGCGATGTTTACGCTTTCAAAACTACTTGGAGTAAGTTTTTTACCTCTAAATACCCTTCAGAAAAGCAGAACTTAGTACTTGGATTGCGTTATTCATTGGTAGACAATCAAGATGAGTTTGCTTATTTTGATATTTTGCCTACCCAGAAGTTAAAAAACACTACTCTTTCTAATGATTTCTCCTTCAAAGAACACATCTTTGCCACTTTTGCCAATTACGTCTTTCCTCTTACTCAAAAATCAAAGTTCTCAGTAGGCTTACGTTCTGAATATAATTACAATACGTTTAACAATCACTTAGATAATTTCCATAACGACAACACACAATGGTCACTCAATGCCCTCTATACTACCAAGCTCGGCAAAGAAACCTTCTTCTTTTCTGCTCGCCGATGGTTCAGCAGGGTGAATTACAGTCTGTTTAACCCTACCTATATCAAAAGTTCTCCTACCGATGCCTATATAGGTAATAAAGATTTAAGTCCCATAGAAGGATATACGTTGCAATCGGGTTATAGGTGGAAAAAAGTAGATATGGCTGTGGCTTACCGCTATTCCGAAAAAAATGTGCTTAACATTCCTACCGCTATTGCTGGCGTAATAACTACTCGTCCCGAGAATGTAGGTTATAAAAACGATGTGTATTTGTTCCTATCCCGTTTTACTAAGTTCACCGATTGGTGGGAGTGCAATGCGAAATTCACAGGGGGGTATTTTAACTTCAAGTATTTAGGGAATGCTTTCAACTCCTTATATGCCGAATTTTACACCTCACAGCGCTTTTACCTCCCCAAAGATATCGAAGCTTCTCTTACTTACCAATATACCTCAACCAATAAGAGTTTGTATACCAAAAACTATTACAATCACCAGCTCAACTTTAGCCTAATGATTCCTTTTTCAAGCTCATTTAGGTTAAAAGCCTTTGTAACTGATATATTGAAGACCTCTCGTTCTAAAAGTGAATATGATTTTAATGGCATTTATAACACATTATATTCAACCATTAACAGTCGTCAGTTTGGTATAGGTATTAGCTATGATTTTGCTAAAGGTAAAGAAGTGAATGATAATATAAGAAACACAGGGGTAGAAGACGAGAAAAACAGGCTATTGAAGTAATACTATGAAAATCTAAAACATCAATTTGTGATATAGTTTTTTTATCAAATTGATCATAAAAAAAGCTGTATAGTATTTTGCTATACAGCTTTTTTTTGTTTCTACACGGCATTACTACAATACAGCAATGCAAGAAATTTCTACTTCTACAGCTTTAGGCAATTGTGCTACTTGCACAGTTTCGCGTGCGGGTGCTGTTGCCTCGTTGAAATAGCGTGCATATACGCCATTTACTTGCGCAAATTGCCCCATATCGGCTAAGAAAATAGTGGTTTTTACTACATTCTCAAAAGTAGCTCCTGCCTCGGTGAGGATAGCTTTGAGGTTTTCCATTACTTGCTCGGTAGCAGCTTCTATGCCTTTTACTACTTCACCCGTTGCAGGATTCACAGGTATTTGTCCTGATACGTAGAGCGTGTTGCCAGCTTTTACCGCTTGTGTGTAAGGACCAATGGGCGCTGGCGCTTTTTCTGTAAAAATGATATGTTTCATATAGCTATTAGTTATTAGTCGTTAGTTTGGTAAAGTTTGCTTTTAGAGTTCCTACGTTGCCTACTTTATCTTTGGCATTTACGATAAGCTCGTATTTATCAGTTTTAGTAGTATCGATATCACTAAAATGAAAAGTAAGGCATTTGTTTTTGGGTTCGTATTCAAAAAGTATCCATTCGCCATTGAGGGTCGCTGAACAAGAGGAAAAGCCACTGAAATTATCGCTTACTAAAATTTTGAGAGTATCAGCTTTTACAATGCCACCATTTTTGAAATTCACTGCTTTGAGAGTGGGAGCAGTTACATCTTTGCGCAAGGTGAAAGTGCCAAAATTGCGCACACGGGCTGTAAATATACCATCTTTATAAATTGTAGGCTCGTAACTACCGCCACGCGAAAGGAACATTTTGCTGGCTTCTTCGGGGGTATAACTATCGTCTTTGATGGTTACAGTAAAGTATTTCTGAGCAGGAATGCGGTAATCACCTACGGTAATAGAATCTTTTTTGCTGGTGATGAGCATTTGCACATCCTCATAAAGGGTATTTTCAGGTAAATAAACACTACCGTGTTCTAATTCATAGTAGTTATCGCGAGTAGCTACCACCTGTTTGTTGCCTTTAGGTTCTGGTCGAGGTGTTTTTAGTATTTCGCGTTTGCCCTCTATAGGGATATTTATTGTAGTAGTATTCCCTTTGAAATCTTCGGCTATAATAGTAGCAGTGTATTGTTTACCTTCTTCTATGGTAAGATACCCAAAATTGCTTTTGGTAGGAGGGATAGGGTAGACGTCTAAACGGTTGTTAGGCAGTTTGTAAAGGCGTTGTACCATACCTCTTTTTTGAGTATACATCTCGTAGTCTATCAGAGCGTTGAGGTAGCGAGTATCGTTGTAATTCACCTTGTTTAAAACAGTTTGGAACTGCACCTCTCCGTTGAGCAGGAGAGTTACTTTGTAGATGCCATTTCGGTGCATTGTTTCATTTTGGCGGTCGAAACCTTGAATGCCAAACCCAATAGTACCAATAGCACTGATATTATCGGCGAGGTAAGTGTGATCGGCTTGTAAAGTTTTATTGATTTGTCGGGGGAGTTGAGTGCTTTCTATTTGAGCATCTTTGCCGAGTGAATAACCATAGAGGTGTATGATTTCGGGAGGAGTAGTATCTTCAATGAGGTCTTTAAAGCCAAAGAGTAGTGGATTCCAGCCATTGTCGCTGGTATCGCGCACCTCAAAGTGTAAGTGAGGTCCTTGGCTACCCCCTGTGTTGCCACTAAGGGCTACCCAATCACCTTGTGATACAGGAAATTGTTTTTCGTCGAGGATAATATCAATGTCGTAAGTTTGTTGTGCATATTGTTTTTGTTTTACGAAAGCTTCTACTTCGGGAGCGTATTTTTGCAAGTGTCCATAAGTGGTTACATAGCCGCTGGGATGGGTGATATACAGCATTTTACCATAGCCATACGGACTTACTTTGATACGAGAAATATAGCCTTTATCGGCAGCCAAAACTTGTAACCCCTCGCGACCTTCAGTTTTTAGATCGATACCGCCGTGGAAGTGATTAGGGCGCAATTCGGCAAAAGTACCTGCGAGTAAAGGTTTAGTATTCAGAGGAATGATAGGTTTAAATTCTTGACCTTTTAAGGTAAGAGGTAAGGAGTAAGAAATAAGAGATAAGAGGATAGTTAAGTGATAAGTGATAAGTTTTTTCATTCTTTGCTAATAAAAGTTTTGCATATAAAACGGCGCAAAAGTAAGAATAATTTGTCAATTAGCCAATTTGTCGATTCGTCAATTTGTAAAATGTACAAAAAAACTTTGTTGAAATCTCTAAATTTCAACAAAGTTTAATAGTTATTATTTGACACCTAATACCTACAAGGTACTAATATTTAAATCTTTTAAATCTAAAGAAGCCCCTATTTCTAAGAGGTGAAGGCGACGATGGTCGTCTTTGAATTTGCGTTTAGCAGCTTCTTTATCAATTTTGATTACAGGGAAGGTGTCGTAATGCACGCCCAACACATTGCCTACTTCTACAAAGCGAGCCGCTGTAAGAGCATCGCGTACCCCCATAGTATAGTTGTTACCGATAGGGAAAATTGCCAGATTTACCTTGTATTGGTGGGGGATAATTTTCATATCGTAGTGCAAGGCGGTATCTCCTGAAATGTAGATAGTATCATCGTTGTAATCAATCAAAAAACCAGCAGGATTGCCTCCATAAGAACCATCGGGGAAAGATGAAGAATGTTCAGCTTTAATCATCTTGATTTTCACTTTGCCATCTACAAATCGGTGAGAGCCACCGAGGTTCATAGCGTGACCGCTAAGCCCTAATTTTTCGTAGTGAGCGAGAATTTCGGGATTGGTAATCAGTTGAGCACCTGTGCGTTTGGCAATAGCTTCTACATCGGCAATGTGGTCGCCGTGGGCGTGAGTGATGAGGATGTCATCTGCTTTGATAGAGTTTATATCAATGTGTGAAGCCAAAGGGTTAGGGCTAATAAAAGGGTCTACAAGAAAGTGAGTCCCATCAATGTTTATATTCACGCAAGCGTGACCTAAATAAGTTACTTTCATAATGAATTTTTTTATAGGTTATCAATAAGGCAAAGATAGTGAATTATTTTTAAAGTGCAAAATAATTTAATAATTGGCCGAATTGGCTAATTAGCAAATTATTCTTATCTTTGCCCCCGCAAAATAAAAAAATATCACAATGGTTTTACCTATTATAGGATACGGCGACCCAGTGCTCAGGAAAGTAGGGGAGGATATTACTCCTGATTACCCCGAGCTTAAAGCGCTTATCGCCAATATGTACGACACTATGCGTCACGCTTATGGTGTAGGCTTAGCTGCCCCACAAGTAGGGCTTGCTATACGTTTGTTTGTAGTTGATGCCTCTCCGTTTGCTGAGGATGACGACTTAACCCCTGAAGAACAAGCGTTTTTGAAAACCTTCCAAAAGACTTTTATCAATGCCAAAATCACTGAAGAAACAGGTGATAAATGGAATTTCAATGAGGGTTGCCTCAGTATTCCAGGGGTGCGTGAAGACGTGAACCGCTACAAGCAAATCACTATTGAATACCTTGACGAGGATTTCAAGCCTCAAACGCTGACTCTTGATGGTTTGGCAGCGCGTATTGTTCAGCACGAGTACGACCATATAGAAGGCATATTGTTTACAGATAAACTTTCGGCTTTTAAAAAACAGCTTATCAAAAGCAAGCTGAACAATATTATGAAAGGAAAGGTGAAGGTAGATTACAGAATGAAATTTTTAAATGCTAAGTAAATAATCAATATTAAAAATATAAAAATGAATTTAACAAAAATACTTGCCATATCGGGGAAACCAGGTTTGTATCATTTAGAAACGCAAACGCGTTCAGGATTTTTAGCTACTTCTTTAGCCGATGATAAACGCATTTCGGTAGGGATTCGCAATAATGTGAGCTTGTTATCAGAAATAGCTATTTACACTATGGAAAAGGAAGTGCCTTTAAGTGAAGTGTTTGAAAGTATGAAAACTTTAGAAGGAGGCAAAGAAGCAAGTATATCAGCAAAATCGGATGGGGCTACTTTAGAATCTTATTTTGCCAAAGTACTTCCTAACTACGATCGCGACCGTGTATATGCGAGTGATATTAAGAAAGTAATACAATGGTATAATCTTCTGCTCAACAAAGGATTTTTAGAAGAAGAACCTTCTACAACTACTAAAGAAGAAGCATAAAAAAAATAGGCTGTGAGGATTAATCTTACAGCCTATTTTTTATTTAAACTTCATTTTTGTATGAGAGTTCATCTTCTACTTACTGATTATTCAGCTTTTTCAGTGTTATCGATAAGCACTTGTCCACGGTAGTAAAGTTTACCTTCATGCCAGTGAGCACGGTGGTACAAGTGGTTTTCGCCTGTTGTAGGGTCTTTTGCAATTTGTGGAAGTACTGCTACGTCGTGAGTTCTTCTCTTATCTCTTCTTGTTTTTGATTGTCTTCGCTTAGGATGTGCCATTGCTTAATATTTATTTATCAGTTATTAATTTTTTTAAACTTTCCCATCGTGGGTCTATAGCTTCGGGGGCTATATGGTTTTCTTTTGGGGCTAATGCTTCAAGTTTATCTAAAATTTCGGAGTGCATTGAACCATTGAGTACATCGGGGTGTACACGTTTTGCTGGAATTGATAATACGATGAGCTCATAGAGGTATTGTGCTATCTCTATTTGATGTTCGCCGTGAGGGAGTATCAGTAGCTCTTCGTCGTCATCATTATATTCTTCACCGAATTTTACTACTAAGAACAATTCACCAGATACAGGTAGATTGAAAGGTTCATTAGAAACATCACAATTTACATTCACTGTTCCACTATTGTGGAAGTGCAACTCCATAAGGTTGCTTTTTTTTTCTAAATCTACAGTGATAGTTTGTTGAGTATCGTTTATTTCATCAAAACTAAAAAGTTCTAAAAACTTTCTATCAATGGTATAAATAAACTGATGTTTTCCTTGTTTTAAGCCAGCAAAAGAAATGGTGTAATCTTTTAACTTTCTCATTATCTATAAGTTCAGCAATTGATTGCCTACCTTTTGAGGCGCAAAGGTAAGAATTTTCGGTGAACTACCAAAAAAAAAGTAAAAAAGTTCCTAAATAAAGCCGTCAGCATCTTTGTTGGCAACCAATCTAAAACCTTCACCGTGGATGTTTAGAATTTCTACTTTTTCATCTTTTTTGAGTAATTTTCTCAGTTTAGCAATATATACGTCCATACTGCGAGATGTGAAATAGTTGTCGTCTTTCCATATTTTAGAAAGGGCGAGTTCTCGTGACATAAAATCGTCGGTATGTAGAGCGAGGAGGCGCAATAGTTCATTCTCTTTAGGGGAGAGTTTCATAGGTTCTTCGTCCTTGTATTTAAGAATACGCAATTTAGTATTGAGGAAGAAATTGCCTATTTCAAACTCAAACTTATTGTTATCGACCATAGTCTCAATGTTTTTACGTTGTAACATTGAGCGTATTTTCATCAAGAGAATTTCGGAATCAAAAGGTTTGTTGAGGTAGTCGTCGCCGCCAGATTTGTATCCTTTGATTACATCTTCACGCATAGTACGAGCTGTAAGGAAAATGATGGGGATTTTTTCATTTTTCTCACGGATTTCTCTTGCGAGCGTAAATCCATCTTTGTAAGGCATCATCACGTCGAGGATGCACATATCAAAGAGTTCTTTTTTGAAAAGCTCAAAGCCTTCCATACCATTTTTGGCTAATGTAACATCGAAACCGCTCATTACTAAGTAGTCTTTGAGTACTGTACCAAAGTTAGGGTCGTCTTCCACTAAGAGGATACGTTTATCTTCAGAGGAGGGTTTGGCAGAGTAATAGTTTCCGTTCATATTCATTTTTTTATTTGTTTTTAGTTATTTTTTGAGCTTATTTTAAAGCACTTATATTACAGGTAGCTTAATAAAGAAAGTAGAGCCTTTTCCTTTTTCGCTTTCTACATAAATACTTCCTTGATGGTATTCTACGATACTTTTTACATAAGCAAGTCCTAAACCGTGCCCTTTTACGTTGTGTAAGTCGCCAGTGTGTTCTCTATAGAATTTATCGAAAATGTATTTAGCGGCTTGTTTACTCATTCCTTGACCTTTGTCCTTAATGCAGATAAGGATTCTATTTTTGATGTTTTCTGTATAGATATCTATTACAGGAGCTTCTGGTGAATATTTGATAGCGTTTTCAATTACATTTACAAATACATTGGTAAGGTGAGATTCATTAGCTGATATGTCACTATTATCTGCCAAAAAGTGAGTGCGTATCAATCCATTACGTTCGTTGAGCATCACTTGTACGTGGCTAATAGCATTTGTGATAAGGTCGTGTACGTCTAAAGGTTCACGTTCTAATTGCAAATTGCCTTTTTCGAGGCGGGATATTTGCAAGATATTTTCAACTTGTGCGAGCATTCGTTTGTTCTCTTGTTTGAGGATTTTCACGTAATGCATTACCTTGTCGGGGTCGTTTAATGCAATAGGGCTCTTGAGCGTATCGAGTACTAAGTTCATTGTAGCGATAGGTGTTTTGAACTCGTGAGTCATATTGTTGATAAAGTCTGTTTTTATTTCTGAAATGCGGCGTTGGGTAATCAGTTGGTTTAGTGTAATGATAAACACCGCTATAATAATGAGCATAAAAACAGTAGAGAGGCTTGCGATACCTATAATTGACGATAAAACAAAGCGTTCTCGTTGAGGGAATACTACAGCTAATTCATAGAGAGAATCGTCGTTGCTATTGGCGCCAAAGAGCAATGTTCTGTACTCTCTGGTCTCATTGGGTTCAAAGTATTTAGAATGTACTTTTGAGAGTACGTTTTTATTGTATATAGCGAACTCAAAGTGCAATTTGAGTCCTCTTTTTTCCAATCGTTGTTGGATGAGTTTTTGTATTTGAATAATTGATACGCGTTCGCTTATGGATTGTTGACGGATGATGTTTTTGAAAGATTCTTCAATCATCAAACGTTCTATTTTAGGTAAATTGCTCAATTTTTCATAGGCATTTACCAAATATGGATTGGTGTCTAATTTTTGTATTTTTGGATTGTAGTCTAAGTAATGATTGTTAAACGAATGAGGAGTAGTTGTTGTTATAGGTAGTTCATAATCTTCATCTAAAACACCGTGGTTATAAGCAAAATTTTCCTTGTTGTCTTTGTAATTTTGTATATAAACAAAGTCATGCAAGAGAGGGTCTTTAAGCTTAAGGGTACTATCGTTTTCTCTTAAAAAGATGATTTGAGCTACGTATTTATCTACTTCATCTTGCTCTATTTGCCTTGCTACATTATTGAGAACCTGCTGAATAGAATAAGTAAAAGCTTCTTCTTTATCGTCGATCGCCATCTTAATCCAATACCCTTGAATAAAGATAATTCCTACAAGTGATAAGCTTGTAAGTATTAGAGCTATTATGTATAAACGTCTATTCATCGCGCAAAGTTAATACAAAATATTAAAAAAACAATAATAAGTCTTAAAAAAACTTTAGTCATAGAACAAAATAGTTTTTCGAATTTGAGTAAATAGAACGGAAATGCCTTTTATAACTATAAAAAAAATTCCTTAAAGTGCAGTGTTACTTTAAGGAATTTTTTGTTAATTGTATATTGTTTTTTCAGTCGAAAAGTGTTCCTTGTTTTGCGGGATGAACTTTTCCTAAGTGTTTGTAAGCTAACTCGGTTACTTCTCTACCGCGAGGGGTACGTACAATAAAACCTTCTTGAATTAGGAAAGGTTCATAGACCTCTTCAATAGTTTCGGCACTTTCGGACACGGCAGTTGCTAAAGTGGTGATTCCTACGGGGCCTCCTTTAAATTTATCGATGAGGGTAGAGAGGATTTTGTTGTCCATCTCGTCTAATCCGTGTGCATCTACATTGAGGGCTTTGAGCCCAAAGCGGGTAATAGCGATATCTATTTTACCATTGCCTTTTATTTGCGCGAAGTCGCGAATACGACGTAAAAGGGCATTAGCAATACGCGGGGTACCTCTACTTCTGCTTGCTAATTCGATAGCAGCTTCCATAGAAATTGGGACTTTGAGAATAGAAGCACTACGCTGAACGATATCAGCTAAAAGTTCAGTAGAATAATATTGCAATCGGCTTTGAATACCAAAACGTGCACGCATAGGAGCTGTAAGTAAACCTGAACGGGTGGTTGCTCCTATAAGTGTAAAGGGATTGAGGTTGATTTGCACGGTGCGAGCGTTGGGGCCTGATTCTATCATTATATCAATCTTGTAGTCTTCCATAGCTGAGTAAAGATACTCTTCGACTACCGGACTCAAGCGGTGTATCTCGTCGATGAAAAGTACATCGCGCTCTTGCAAATTAGTGAGTAATCCAGCTAAATCTCCAGGTTTATCAAGCACGGGACCTGAAGTAATTTTGATACCTACCCCCAATTCGTTAGCCAAAATATGAGCGAGGGTAGTTTTTCCAAGTCCTGGAGGCCCGTGAAAAAGGGTATGATCGAGAGCTTCGTGGCGCATATTAGCAGCTTTTACGAATACTTTTAGGTTTTCTAAAACTGCTTCTTGCCCCGCAAAATCATCAAACGACAAAGGGCGCAAGGCTCTTTCTATATCGAGTTCTTGCGCCGAATAATTTTCTTTATTTGGATCTAAGTTTTTATTCAAGCTTTTAGGATTTAGAAGATAGCATCACTTCATATTGCGAAGATTGATTACTTCTTGCTGAGTGAGGCGACGCCAATGACCACGAGGTAAATCTTTTTTAGTGAGTCCGGCAAACACTACGCGGTCGAGTTTTTCTACTTGATAGCCCAAGTGTTCAAAAATACGGCGTACAATACGATTGCGACCGCTATGGATTTTAATACCGATTTCATTTTTAGGTTTATCGTTTACATAGCTGATTTCGTCTACCTCAATGAAACCGTCTTCTAACTCCAAGCCATCTTGTATCTTGATAAAATCTTTGTAGTCGAGTTTGCGGTCGAGGATTACGTGGTATATTTTGCGTACACCGTGAGTGGGATGAGTGAGTTTTTTGGTGAGCTCACCATCATTGGTAAGCAATAACAAACCTGTAGTAGCTCTGTCTAAACGGCCTACAGGTAAGATGCGTACATTAGTAGCATTTGCGACCAAATCCATTACTGTTTTACGGCCTTTTTCGTCGTTGGTAGTGGTGATAAAACCTTTGGGTTTGTTGAGCAAGATGTATTCTTTCTTTTCAGAAGAAAGGAGTTTACCATCAAAACGAACTTCATCGGTAGGTTTTACGCGGTAGCCAAGGGTTGTCATCACTTCACCATTTACCGTTACATTACCTGCAGAAATATACATATCGGCATTGCGACGTGAACAGATGCCTGCATCGGCGATGAATTTGTTCAAGCGCACTTCGATTGGATCGGCAGCGGGGTAATCAATAGGAGCTTGGTTATAAGGTTTATAAGCGTTGTTGTTATAAGGTTTTTTGTTGAAAGGTTTTTTGTAGTTGTCGTTTCGGTTGTAACCTTCATTGCGGTTATAATTTTCATTACGGTTGTAGTTGTTAGGCTTGCTATACCCGTCGTTCTTTTTGAAGTTAGGGTTGTAAGGTTTTTTGTTTTCGAAATTATAACCGTTGTTATTGTTATAATTATCATAGCGATTGCCACCATTATTGTCATAACGGTTACCATTGTTATTGTTATAGCGGTTACCGTTATTATTGTTGTAACTACGTCCTTCGTTCTGTCCGTAAGTTTTCTTTTTGAATGAACTATTGCTGTTGTTGCGATTGTTACCGCTGTTGTAAGAAGAATTGTAAAACTTTTTCTCTGAATTCCCATTAGAGGAATAGCTATTCTTCTTGTAGTTGTTGTTAAATTTTTTGTTTTCCATATAAAATTAAATCTCTCTATTATTTAAGGCAAATTGCCATTCTATTAAGGGCGAATTGCTATTCGTCCCTACAGATTTTAAGCTAAGGCTTCAGACCCTCCAACGATTTCGATAATCTCACCAGTGATGGTAGCCTGACGAGCTTTGTTGTAGGTGAGGATGAGTTCGTTTTTGAGGTCTTGAGCATTGTCGGTAGCTTTGTGCATAGCCGTCATACGTGCGCCGTGTTCTGCTGCTACAGAGTCGCGTAAGGCTTTAAACAATTGTGTTTTTAGCGAACGTGGAATGAGTTTTTCTACAATTTCTTGTTTAGAAGGCTCATAGATATAATCGGTATTTAGTTTTTTGTTATTTGTTTTAGAAGTAGTAATGGGTTGTATAGGCAAAAATGTTTCTTCTGTAAGAATTTGAGTAGCTGCATTTTTAAAACTGTTGTACACCAATACTATCTGGTCATATTTACCCGAAGTGTACAATTCCATTAGTTCTTCAGCCAAAGCAGCAGCTGTAGCAAAGGTGAGCTTATCGAAAATTTCGCTATTATGAGCTATAATATTATCGTATTTTTTCAACACATCATTGCCTTTTTTACCTATGGTGTAGAGTCGTACCTGCTTGTCTTTATAGGTAGTTTGCTCTAACTCTAACACTTTTTTTATCACGCTGGCATTGAACGCCCCGCAGAGGCCTCTATTGGAGGTGATAGGTACCAAAAGTACTTTTTTTACTTCTCCTTTGCGTGGATTATAAACATTCTCATCACCCAAGGCAGCGCTAAGGTGTTCTAACAACTGCTTGAGTTTATAAGCATAAGGTTTCATCGCTACAATAGCATCTTGAGCCTTTTTCAGTTTGGCTGCCGATACCATTTTCATCGCTGCTGTGATCTGCATTGTTGAACTTACCGATGAAATTCTGCTTCGTATTTCTTTTAAATTTGCCATTTTATTAGGTAAGAGGTAAAAGAGGTAAGAGGTAAACTCTAACCATTTACCGTTAATCATTAACTGTTAGTTATATGTTTTAAGGTTTCTATCAAAATTAGAAAGAATACCTTTGATAAACATCTATTCCTTCTATTTTCCTTAAAGAAGGAGATTTACTATGAAATAGTTGAGAGGTTAGAATAATAAGGTCTTCCAAATCAAACCCCTGAATAGTACGTCCTAAAAGGAAAGATATGGTATATTCTTGCCAATTTTTACCTTGTTCTTTCGCTATATCGGATACTTTTTGCAATATATTCCACATTTCAGTTTCAGAGATATATTGGCACCAATAACACCATTTAGCCAAAGAAGCTGCTCTACACAAATCCCACGCATAAGCCGATTTTACTGCCTCTACTTGTGCTAATTCTATTCCCAAACCATTGGCTATTTGTTTCTGTATTTTGCTAAGCTCAGGTGAGGTTTGCGTTAGCAGATGTCGGAACTGTAATGAACGTTTCTGTGCTAATAAGTCACTTATAGTTTGTTTAGCAGATGCTGTATCTATTATTTCCCATTGTTGACGTAATCCTTTCTGATATGTTTCTAATATTTCAGTAGGTATTAGGTTTAGTAGATTTTCGCCACGGTAATACGTTAGTATCGCTCCAAAAGTGAGCAATCGTATCTGTTCCTCAGTTAAAGGATTTTGATTGATGTGTCCTATTTGTTTTTGCAAATGTTTTTTTGTGTAAGCTTTGTTTATATAAATCTGTAGCGCAAACAAAAAGACAGCTCCAATAATTATCCATATAATAACACTCATAAGAATAAATATTTAAAAAGATGTATTTACTATTTTGCGTATTTTTCACTTAAATCTTGGGCTACTTTTTCAAGAGTGGCTGTAATCTCATCGGTGAGTTTGCCAGCTTTGAGCTGATCTAAAATGTCACGATGAGATACATTGAGGAATTCTAAGTATTCTTTTTCGAATTCTTTAACTTTATTTACAGGTACTTGGCGCAATAAATTTTTAGAACCTGCATAAATAATCGCGATCTGATTTTCTACGGGGTAAGGGTCGTTTTGTGGTTGTTTTAAGATTTCCACATTGCGTTTTCCTTTTTCGATAACCCCCATAGTAGCTGCATCGAGGTCAGAACCAAATTTAGCAAAGGCTTCAAGTTCGCGGTACTGCGCTTGGTCTAACTTGAGCGTTCCTGCTACTTTTTTCATAGATTTAATCTGAGCTGATCCCCCAACACGTGATACGGAAATACCCACATTGATAGCAGGACGTACTCCAGAGTTGAACAAGTCAGATTCCAAGAATATTTGTCCGTCGGTAATAGAAATCACGTTAGTAGGGATATAAGCTGATACGTCGCCCGCTTGAGTTTCAATAATAGGTAAAGCAGTGAGTGAACCACCCCCTTTTACGAGTGGAGCGATGCTTTCGGGGAGGTCGTTCATTTGGCGTGCAATGGTATCATCGGCAATCACTTTGGCAGCGCGCTCTAACAGACGAGAGTGTAAGTAGAAGACGTCACCAGGGTAAGCTTCACGTCCGGGTGGACGGCGCAACAAGAGCGATACCTCACGGTAAGCCACCGCTTGTTTAGAAAGGTCGTCGTAGATGATAAGCGCAGGGCGACCTGTATCGCGGAAGTACTCGCCAATAGCAGCTCCTGCAAAAGGAGCATATACCTGCATAGGAGCAGGATCGGAAGCATTAGCCGCCACGATAGTAGTATAAGCTAAAGCACCAGCATCTTCTAAGGTTTTTGTAATACCTGCTACTGTTGAAGCTTTCTGACCAATAGCTACATAGATACAATATACAGGATTGCCTGCATCGTAGAACTCTTTTTGGTTCAATATTGTATCGATGCACACGGTAGTTTTACCTGTTTGACGGTCGCCAATTACTAACTCACGTTGCCCACGACCTATAGGAATCATCGCGTCGATTGCTTTGATACCCGTTTGTAAAGGTTCGTTTACAGGCTGACGGAAGATAACTCCAGGGGCTTTGCGTTCCAACGGCATTTCGTATAGTTTGCCCGTAATAGGGCCTTTACCATCAATAGGTTGCCCTAAGGTGTTTACGACACGACCTACGATACCTTCGCCTACGTTGATAGAAGCGATGAGCCCCGTGCGTTTTACAGTATCACCTTCTTTAATATCAGTTGACGGTCCTAAGAGGGTAATCCCTACGTTGTCTTCTTCAAGGTTGAGGACAATCCCTTGTAGTCCGTTGTCAAATTTTACTAATTCACCATATTGCGCATTTGATAGTCCGAAGATACGCGCAATACCGTCTCCCACTTGTAATACCGTTCCTACTTCTTCTAAAGAAGCATTGGCATCGAAGTGTGCTAATTGTTCTTTTAAAATTGCTGAAATTTCAGCGGCTTTTATTTCTGCCATTTTTTCAGGTTTTATTTCTTAGTTTTTAATGCTAATCAAGGGTTAAATTAACTTGTTGATTTAAAATACCCCCCCCTTATCACATACTCCGCTCTCGCGGACTTCCCTCAAGGGGGGAGATGCGATTCAAAAGCGACAATGCGCTGTATATCAATTATGTTTGTTATTCATAATCAAGAACTGCTGCACATTCAGCTGTGTCTCCATATTCATTTTTTTCGTATTTAGACATATATTCAATTTGCATTAGAACTTTTGAAACTCTATTGTGCTTATCTAACTCTCTGTTATATTTAATACTCTTAAAATCATATCCCCAAAGTTCCTTTGTAGTTTTATTCATAGTAAGGACATTGTTCTTATTCCATTTTCCTATTTTTCCATACAATAAGAGAGATTTAGAAAAAGTCAATTCTGAAAGAGGAGTTCCATAACCTACATCTCCATAGGTAATATAAGGTTTATCATCATAAGTATAGATTGTTTCATCTCTATCTGATTTTATTTTTACTATATTACCATTCTGCCAAAACACTTCTTTTTCTAATCTTTTTTCATATTTACCTTGTGTGTAATAAGGTATCTTTGAATATTTAGTTATTTTTGTTAAATAATCATTTTTATATTCAAAAGTAATAGAGTCGTGATATATATACAAAGGTTTTTTAGGATCATTATATTTTGTGCGATTTTCAGAAACAAAATACTGTACTTTACCATCTGATAATGAGTAAAGAGTCTTTATTCTAGATTCTTGTTCTACAGAATTAAAATTATACAAGTTATCAGTTTCAATTTGATTATCTCCTATATACTTGACAGTTGTTTTAAATAAGTAGGTTAATATTCCTACAATTTTATTGTTTTCATAAGTATAAGAAGAGGGGTCTCTACTAATCAAAGTTCTTCCCTTATAAGTGTCATATTTCTCATTTACTACATTCATAGTGATAGTTTTTTTTTCTTCTTCTTCTCCTACTACTGTTGTATTTTCTTTATCTTTAGTACAAGATATGAATATAAGTGTTGTTAGCAAAAATAGTATTTTTTTCATTTTATTCAATTTTTAAATAATTCCTTTGTTGAAAAACTTAAACTTGGAAACGTTATTGAGGTTACAGTATCACCTTCTATTATAGGAGGTTGTGCGAAATACTTTCCATTCTCTAAGCAATAGATATGTATAGCTTTGTAATCGGCGAAAGGATAGACTACCCAATATTCACGTACGCCACTTTCTTGGTATAATTCAAATTTTTGTTTAGTATCGTTTTCAGTATTTGTAGGTGAGAGTATTTCTACTACCAAATCGGGAGCACCTTTACAACCGCGTTCGTCTAATTTTGAGGTATCGCATATTACACATACATCGGGTTGTACGACTGTATTCTCACTAAGACGCACATCAAAAGGTGCATAATAGAGTTTGCAACCACATTCTTCATCAAATACTCCTAACATAGTACGTACCAATCGGCGTGAAATATCTTGATGAATCCGCTTAAGGGCAGGGCTCATCGCAAATATTTTTCCTTTGAACAATTGTATTTTTTCCTTTAGTTGCCATAGCAAATAATCGGCATAAGTGTACGTTCTGTTCAAGTCTAACTGGTCTATACTTGTTACCATAGTTTTAGCTTTTATCTACAAAAACAATTTTTCTTGAAACTCTTGTTGTAATCGGTTGAGTTTGTGAGCTACACTAGCATTGTATTGGACATCACCTACACGGAGGATAAAGCCCCCTATAATGTTTTTATCTACCTTGTTTTCAAGAGTAACATTTTCATTCTTAGTAAGTAATTTTACCTTTTGGAGCATTTCTCGTTGGGTAGAGTCATTCAGTGGGGTAGCTGTAGTAACTACTGCTACTTTGTGATTTTTATAGATGTTGTATTGTACTACAAATTTTTCAGCTACTATCCCGAGAATAGACAAGCGTCCGTTTTTAATTAGTAATTCAAATAAACGCAAGGTTTCGGGAGTTATTGTAGTAAAGATTTTGGAGAGCACATTCTTTTTTACCGTTGTTTTTACGATAGGGGAGATGAGCATACGTTCCAAATCTTTATGAGATTTTATAGTTTTATCTATCAAGGTCATATCAGCGAAAACCGCCTCTAAGACATTTTGCTGTAGGGCGTATTCCAAGAGAGCCTTGGCATATCTGTTTGCTACTCTGAATCCGTACATAACCTATTTAGTTTAGGGTAACACTTTTTAAATAATCGTTGATGAGGGCAGTTTGTTTTTTCTCGTCGGAGAGCTCGCTCATCATCACTTTTTGCGCCATTTCGATAGAAAGTGCTGCTACTTGGTCTTTTAGTTGTGCTAAAGCTACTTTCTTCTCACTTTCAATTGCCTGTTGTGCTTGTTGAATGAGTTTTACACCTTCACGATGGGCTTCTTCTTTGGCTTCACTTACAATTTTATCTTTGATATCTCTTGCTTCTTTTAAGATAACATCTCTTTCAGCGCGTGCTTCGGCTAAAAGACGCTCGTTGTCGGCTTTGAGGTTTGCCATTTGTTTTTGAGCTTCTTCAGCAGCTTCCAAAGCCTTATTGATAGAGTCTTCGCGTTGTTTTACGGCATTCATTATGGGCTTCCAAGCATATTTTGCTAAGAGGAAGAGCAAGATGAGAAAGATAATGGTATTCCAGAATAATAAACTTTCAGGATGTGATAAATTCATTGTATTTAATTATTAGGTGTTAGGTGTTGTCAGTAAAGAACCGTTGTGCAACCAACCGTTACACAACGGTTTTTTTAGTACTATTTGAGGAAAGCTACAACGATACCGAAGAGGGCTGCCCCTTCGATAAGAGCTGCTGCAATCAACATCATAGTTTGGATTTTAGAAGAGACTTCGGGTTGGCGTGCTACACCTTCTACGGCTGAAGCACCGATTTTACCAATACCGATTCCGGCTCCGATGGCTGCTAATCCAGCCCCAATTCCTGCTAAAGATAAAGTCATATTTATAAAAATTAATTAGTTACTTGTGTTAATTAGGTTGATTAGTGTGTTTCTTCTACAGCTTGCCCTATGAATAGTGCAGAAAGCAGTGTAAAAACATAAGCTTGCAATACGGCTACTAATAACTCTAACATTTGCATAAACACTGTAAAGGCAACTGATACAGGGGCTATCGCTACTGATTTGAATATGAATATCAGTGATATCAAACTTAGGGCGATGATGTGACCTGCTGTCATATTAGCAAACAAACGTATCATCAAGGCAAAAGGTTTAGTGAATACACTCAATATTTCGATAGGTATCATAATAGGTAATATCCACGAGGGTACCCCAGGTGGAGCAAAAATGTGTTGCCAATAGTGTTTGTTGCTACTAAATAAGGTAAGGATAAGTGTGAAAAGAGCTAACATACCCGTAAAGAGAATGTTGTTGGTTACAGTACCTGCAAAAGGGAAGAAAGGTATAAGTCCGAAGAGGTTTCCTACCCAAATGAGGAAAAAGACTGTAAGCAAATAGGGCATATATCTATTGTAATACTTTTCTCCTATATTAGGAATAGCTATTTCATCGCGCACAAAGATTATGATAGGTTCCAATAGACCTGCCAATCCTTTTGGAGCTTTAGGATTCTTTTTATATGAACGCGCTACCGCAATGAAAGTGAGCAATAATAGTATTGATATTAACATCAATGAAACGACATTCTTAGTAATAGAAAAGTTCAGAGGGCGTGCATTGGTTACATCACCTTGAGCGTTAAACGTAAGGGGCGTATCGGCATTGGCGTAGTAGATATCCTCTTTATAGCGAACAAACCGCTGTCCGTTTTTCTCAACTACAACAGTTCCTTTGTTGTCGTGATGAAAAGCGCTTGACAAAAAAGTTACCAATCCGTTATCAGTCCATAGGATTATAGGTAAGGGCAATGAATAAGCGTGCCCATTGTAATCAAATAAGTGGAAATCGTGAGAATCCCCGATGTGTTCATCGATTAACTCATTGATATTAAACTCCTCACTCCCTTCATTTTCGGTAGCAAAACCTTTTAGAGGTATCAGTGAGATTACAAATAAAGTGATATATAGAATGCAATTCTTTATTTTCATTACTTGTTTGTTTTTATTCGCGCAAATGTAGGATTTTTTATTTAAGTAGCGAAATTTTTTGGTATATTTTTTTAATTAGAAATATTTAAATAATTGATATTTAAGTCTTAACATTTCTAATAAGTAATTTTCAATTCTCTGATTTTTACAGAATGCTATACACTTTGTAATTTTTTAGTTTATCGCGTCCTTTGAGAAAATGCAGTTCCATTAGGAAATCAAGCTGCACGATATCCCCTCCGAGACGTTCTATAAGTTTTACTACAGCTTCGGCAGTACCTCCTGTAGCGAGGATATCGTCGTGAATTAGTACTTTTTCATCTTTTGCAATGGCATCTTCGTGGATTTCGAGCACATCTTGCCCGTATTCCAAATTGTAAGTCTGTGAAAGAGTTTTATAGGGTAATTTTCCTTTTTTGCGTACGGGTACAAAACCCGCTCCTAAGCGTTGAGCAAGGAGCATACCAAAGAAAAATCCACGGCTTTCCATTCCGACCACTTTGTCGATTTTCTGACCGTGTAGGTTTTCTACCAATAGGTCTATTACGTATTCTACCCCTTTTACGTCCATTAGTAGAGGGGTAATGTCTTTAAATATAATACCTTCCTTAGGGAAGTCTTTAATGTCGCGTATTTTACTTTGAATGTATTCTTTTTTGTCCATTTTAGTTATTAGTGTTTAGATGTTAGAGGGTTAAAGACTTCTGCAAGCATACAACGAGCACTACCACCCCCACAAGTTTCAATGGTTTCTAAATTGCTGTGAATAATAGCGGTATGCTTTTCTATAGTTTTTCGTTGTTCGGGAGTTAGACTGTTATAGGCAGCATCACTCATTACTAAGTAAGTGCTTTCTTTTCCTTGTACTTGTAGCATATTGCCAGCGTATTGTTCCATTTGTTTAGGGGTAATGTTAATTACTTCTTTTTTGTCTTCTTTGAGATGATGCAAGAAATTTTTGCGCTCGCTTTTATCAGTGATGGTGTCTAAGCACACTACTGCGAAATCTACACCTAATGCCATCATTACATTAGTGTGATAAATAGGTAATTGTTCATTACCTACCTGCTGATAGGCTTTGAAAATCACTGGAGTATATTCAAAATCTTCGCAGAACTCAATAAAAAGCTCTTCATCGGCACGAGGAGAGAGTGCACAATAGGCTTTGCGGTTTACCCTATCAAGCACCATAGCGCCCGTACCTTCCAAGAAGATATTTTCTTTTTCGGCATCGGTATAGTCGTATACGTTTTCAATATCAAAACCTTCAGCTTCTACTTTGTCTAAAATATCCTCACGGCGTTCGCGTCGGCGGTTTTCGGCAAACATAGGGTAGATAGCCACATCGCCGTTTTGGTGGAAGGTAATCCAATTGTTCGGGAATACTGAATCTGGAGTGTTTTGTTCATAAACATCGTTTACAACAATCACTTTTACTCCAACAGCACGTAGTTTATCCACAAGAGCGTCGAACTCTTGCTGAGCTTTGAGGTTTATTTCGTCGTTCTTCAAATCCATTTCCTCTTGGAAATAGTTGTTTACAACGGTTTGTTCATTCATACGGAAGCGCACAGGGCGTACCATTAACACAGTATTGGTAATTTGCTTTTTCATCAGTAAACAGTGGTTAGCAATCAAAGGCACAAAAGTACAACAAAAATAACAATTAGCAATTAACAACTAATAAATTCTTTTTTAAAGGGATGACAAATCTATACAAAAAGGACTTTCATTACTTCTCGATCTTTTCTAATTCAATGTTATTTTCTTTCATTTAGTAAATTTGTGTTTAAAAAAAGTTATTGAGCTTGTCAATTTTTTTCTATAAATGATTTTGTGTTTGAAAAAACTAAAATTCAGGAACTTTTTGGGGCAAAGATACAATAAATAAATTGGATTACTATATTATTTGATATAGAAAAGTAGAGTTAAAAACTATTGCCAAAATTACTTATTCATCACTAAACATTTTCCAAAAACTTAGCCTTTGTGTCAAAACTCTAATACTCTGCACTGTAATTAACGATTGTTAAAAATGTTAATTATTAATTGCAAATTGTCAATAGTTTTTTATCTTTGCCCCGATTTATATTCTCCTATAATGTATCTCCCATTATGAAATATACTTATACACTATTCATACTACTCTTTTTCAGTGTTTTAACAACTCAAGCTCAAGTAACTCCCACTACTACCGAAGGTACTCAAACCGAGACGACAGTGCGCAATGGCATTGGGCGTGTGGGCTTAGAGCAACCTAAGAGTATTGTGCAGCAGTACACATATAACCCTACTCTTGATCGCTATGTGTATACTGAAAAAATCGGTAAGTATGACCTTAGAACACCTATGTTCCTCACTGTAAAGGAATACGAAAACTTGGTACTGCGTGAGCGTATGAAAGCGTATTACGATGAGAAACTCGCAACTTTGGGTGATACGACAACAGGTACTACCGATAAGAAAAAAGCACAACGCAACTTATTGCCTGAGTTGTACATAAATTCTGATTTTTTTGAGAGTATCTTTGGGGGGCGCAATATAGAGCTCACACCTCAAGGGAGTGTAGGGGTAGACTTAGGAGTTCGTTATACACGTAATGATAACCCTATAGTGAGTCCGCGTTACCGAAGCTCGTGGGGATTGGATTTTGAACAACGCATCAGTTTAGGACTTACTGGTAAAATAGGAACAAGGTTGAAACTCAATGCGCAGTACGACACTCAAGCTTCTTTTGATTTTCAAAATGTCTTCAAATTAGAGTACGCTCCCGATGAAGATGATATCGTACAGAAAGTAGAGTTAGGAAATATCTCAATGCCAATGTCTAACTCACTGATTACGGGCTCCCAAAGTCTGTTTGGGGTGAAAACTGAACTAAAGTTTGGGCGTACCACTATCACAGGAGTATTTTCTGAACAGAAGTCTGAACGCAAAACGGTAAGTGCACAAGGTGGTGGTACCATTACCGAATTTGAATTTTCAGCTTTAGACTACGACGAAAATCGCAACTTCTTCCTAGCACAATTCTTTCGCGATAATTATGACCGCGCTTTAGAGAACTATCCTTTCATTAATAGTAAAGTACAAATCACCCGATTGGAAGTATGGGTTACCAACCGCAATAGCCGTATGGGTAATATTCGTAATATTTTGGCATTGCAGGACTTAGGAGAACCTAAACAAGTGAATACCCGTTTGGGAGATAAAGCAGGTGCAGCTTTCTTCAATGCCACGACTAACAATATGCCTGCCAATGGTGCTAATAAGTACGACCCTACAAAGTTAGGTACCCCTAATTCAGTGCTTACTGAGGCAATTCGCGATGTAGCAACGGTACAACAAGGTTTTGGTACAAATGCTTCGTATGTAAGTCAGGGGTATGACTATGCTATCATTGAAAATGCGCGAAAACTCGAAGAAGGAGTTGATTATAAAGTAGATAATAAACTTGGTTATATTTCACTTGTTACAGCTTTGAGCAGTGATGAAGTGCTCGCAGTAGCCTACCAATATACCTATGGTAGCCAAGTATACCAAGTAGGTGAATTTGCTAATGATGGTATTTCGGCAACTACTAACCAGATTTACGGTGGGGGAAACAATGCTATTACCAATAACCTTTTAGTACTGAAGATGCTCAAAAGCAACCGTTTGAACGTGAATGACCCTATTTGGGATTTGATGATGAAAAACGTTTATTCGGTAGGTACAGCGCGACTTTCAGCTGAAGATTTTCGTATGAATATCTTCTATTCTAATCCGTCGCCTATCAACTATATAGAAAAGGTGGATAATGTAGGTTGGCCTGCAAGCTTAGACGATCGTATTTTGCTCAATCTTTTTAATTTCGACCGCCTCAATAAATACAACGACCCACAACCAGGAGGTGATGGTTTCTTCGATTACCTACCTGGCATTACTATCGATGAACAGTACGGCAAAATCTTCTTTACTAAAGTAGAACCTTTTGGTAGTTTTCTCTACAACACTTTAGGAGGAGGAACAGATTACGGCAACCCTCTTTCTTATAACAACAATCAGAAAAAGTACGTATATACTTCACTGTATAAAAACACTAAGTCACAAGCCCAAATGGATGGCGATAAGAACAAGTTCGTAATGAAAGGTCGCTACAAAGCTTCCTCACGTCGGGGCATATCCTTAGGGGCTTTCAACGTCCCGCGGGGTTCGGTAACCGTAACGGCAGGTGGACGTATACTCGTGGAGGGTATCGACTATTTGGTGGATTACCAATCGGGTACAGTGGAAATTATCAACGCAAGTTTAGAAGCTTCTAATTTACCTATACAAGTATCCGTAGAAAACAACTTGATTTTTGGCGGACAGACCACGCGCTATATGGGTGTGAATGTGGAACATAAGTTCAGCGATAAGTTCATCGTAAATGGGGCTATTGTAAATTTACGTGAACGTCCTTATACTCAGAAAACTAGCTACGGACAAGAGAGTGTGAACAATACTATCTTTGGGGTAGGAGCTACCTATTCTACTGAGTTGCCCTTCCTTACTCGCTGGGTGAATCGTATTCCTACGATTAAAAGCGATGCTCCTTCTAACCTCTCACTGCGTGGTGAGTTTGCTTATTTGAGAGCAGGCACCCCGAAAGCCGATGATTTCAACGGTGAAACTACTGTATATTTAGATGATTTTGAGTCAGCTCAAGCTACTATTGATATACGTTCACCTCTGGCTTGGAAATTAGCGAGTCCACCTTTAGAGTTTGGACAAGGTAGTGGCACAGCTTCACGTACGCTTTACGGTAGCAACCCTACCGATGCTAATAACTTGCGCAATGGTTTTGGGCGTGCTAAATTGGCGTGGTATACCATCGACCCTGTATTCTATTCAGGTCAAAAACCTTCGGATATAAACAGTAATGAAATTTCTAAAAATAGTACTCGCCGTATTTTTATAGAAGAAATCTTCCCACAACAGCAATTAGCGCAAGGACAATCACTTGTACAAACTACTTTGGATTTGGCTTACTATCCTAATGTAAAAGGCCCTTATAACAACAGCCCTTCTTTCAATACCGAAAATAAATGGGGGGGGATTATGCGTGGTATGAGCTATTCTGATTTCCAAGAAAGCAATATAGAGTTCCTACAATTCTGGGTAATGGATCCTTACTATTCAGGTGAATACAGTGGTAATGGGGAGTTGGTGTTCAACTTAGGAAATATCTCTGAAGATGTACTCAAAGATGGTCGTAAGCAATATGAAAATGGCTTGCCAGGACTTTCGTCTACCGCTAGCACTAACCAAACTTCTTGGGGGAAAGTGCCTGCCGCTCAATCCTTAGTTTATGCTTTCGATGAGAATCCTTCTAACCGCGCTTTGCAAGATATAGGGCTCGACGGACTTACCGATACCGATGAAAGAAATATCTATACGAACAACCTCGCTACCTCGCCTAATGACCCTGCGATGGATAACTATGAGTATTTCTTGGCACGTAGCGGGGGTATCCTTAATCGTTACTACAACTATAATGGTACTCAAGGCAACTCACCCGTAAATAATACCGATAGCAATAGAGGTTCTACAACCATACCTGATCATGAGGATATCAATGGCGATTATACGATGAATACCGCCAATAACTACCTTGAATATCGCGTACGTATGCACCCTAATATCACTACTTCCGACCCTTATGTGAATGATATTCGTACAGTTTCAATAGAAGCCCCCAATGGACAACAGGTGTCTGCCCGCTGGATACAGTACAAAATACCAATTGCCAGTGGTGCACTATGGCGTGAAGGCTATAGCTTCCCTGTAGGAACGGTTTCTAAAACTGAGCAAATTAACATCATCAATTCGATGACACATATGCGTATGTATCTCACTGGTTTCCAAAACGAGATGCTCTTACGCTTCGGTACACTCGACCTTATTCGTGGTGATTGGCGCTACTACAATTATCCACTCAATGAAAGTTTGGGGGTTACTTCAGCTACTACCGTCGAAATCAACTCCGTTAACCTCATCGAGAACGAAAATCGCCAGCCTATTCCTTATCGTATGCCACCGGGGGTGCACCGCGAACGTATCAATACCAATAATACTTTGGTAGAACAAAACGAACAAGCCTTGTCGTACATTGTGCGCGACCTTAGAGATCAGGATAGCCGTGCAGTGTATAAAGCCTTGCGTTTTGACTTGCGACAATACAAATATATCAAGATGTTTGTACACGCCGAAGCCTATAAGAACAATGCTTTAACCGATAATCAGGCAGTGGCTTTTATACGAATAGGTACAGATTTCAATAACAACTACTATCAAATAGAAGTTCCCTTGCAGGTAACTCCTGCAGGAGCAAGTGCCGATTACCTAATATGGCCTAAAGAAAACGAACTGAATATCCCAATGGAAGTGCTCACTAAGCTCAAAGCTATCAAGCTTAGAAGTGTAGGAGGACTGAGTGATGAAACGTATTACGATCACAATTTTAATGTAATTACTAGTCCTTACACTACTCCTCATATCGCGGGGCAAAACCGCTATGTCATCAAAGGAAATCCATCCTTAGGTACCGTGCGTGCGGTGATGTTGGGAATTAAAAATGCATCGGGGCACGACCTCAGTGGTGAGTTTTGGTTCAACGAACTCCGTGTTGCCGAATTAGAAAATCGCGGTGGCTGGGCTGCCGTTGGTTCATTGGATGCTAATGCTTCTGAATTACTGAATATTTCGGCTACAGGACGTATGCACACTGTCGGCTTTGGGGCTGTAGATCAAGCACCTAACCAACGTGCGCTCGAAAGTACCCGTGAGTACGACGTGATGATGAATATCAATGCAGGGAAACTCTTGCCTCCTAAGTGGAATATGCAAATACCCGTAGGTTTGAATCACTCTCAAAAGCTCTCAACACCAGAGTATGATCCTGTATATCAAGATATCAGATTGCAAGACCGCTTGGATGTTGCCCAAAATGAAAATGAACGTGAAATTATCAAGCGACAAGCCGAAGATTATACCTTGCGACGCGGTATCAACCTTATCGGGGTGAAGAAAAACTTAGCTGAAGGACAAAAGAACCATATCTACAACATCGAAAACTTTACTTTCAACTACGCTTATAACGAGAAAAACCACCGCGATTACGAACTTAGTTATGAAGATGAGCAACAAGTACGGGCAGGCTTTATGTACAACTATACGTTTAAACCTACAACGGTAGAGCCTTTCAAAAAGAGTAGCAAATTTGCAGGCAAACGTTATTGGCAGTGGTTGGCTGATATGAATCTGAACATTTTGCCAACAAGCATTATGTTCACTGCAGATGTTAATCGTTCGTTTACTAAGCAGTTGTTCCGCGATGTGCATTTCGATGGTGTAAATGCAAGTCAGCAACGCGCTTTGCCAGAATTGCAACAACGCAATTACTTGATGAATCACCAATATGCTATCAACTATAATCTCACCAAATCATTGCGACTCAATTTCAATGCAACTAACAATAGTATCATTCGCAATTACTATAGGTATGATGCCAATGGTGATATATCAGGAGTAGATAGAGAGGTATCGTTGTGGAATAACTTCTGGGATTTAGGAACTCCTGATCACTTCTTCTCTAAATTCCAAGTGAATTACGAATTGCCATTTGCAAAGTTCCCTTACTTTGAGTTCTTACGTGCCAACTATACATATTCAGGTGATTTTGATTACCAACGTGGGTCTCAAACCCTCTTGCAATTGGCACGCCAAGACGTGAATACCTTGCAAAATGGTAACACTCATAACTTTACCGCAAACCTTACTTTCGATCAGCTCTATCGCTACTTAGGCGTGAAAGCTACCCCAAGAGGTGAGAAAGCAAGTGTTGGAAAAACGCTTTTAACGATGATTAAAACTGCTGGTGTGAACTATTCAGTTACTAATGCTCGCACCATCCCTGGCTACACCCAGCAAGTAGGATTCTTGGGTACGTTCAAACCTTCGGTAGGCTTTATGTTTGGTGACCAAACCGATTTGCGCTACGAAATGGCTAAGCGCGGTCAGCTTACTGAATTTGCTGATTTCAACGACCAATATATCAAATCACAAGAAAAACAACTCTTGCTCACCGCTAATTTGCAACCAATCCCTGATTTGCAAATCAACTTAAAGGCTAATAGGCAATTTACAGAAAACTATACCGAAACCTTTGAGGTGCGCAATTTTGTATACAACAAATTAGTAGGCAATCAGGTAGGTAGCTTTAATATTTCTACCAACCTCATCGCAACTGCTTTCAACAAAATAGACGAGTACAACTCGGCTGCCTTTGAACGCTTTAAAGATAACCGGCTCACCGTCGCACGCCGTTTAGCTGAGGCTCGCGGCTTGAATCCTTCATCAGTAGATGCCGAGGGTTATCCTATAGGATACAGCAAAAAAAGTCAGGCGGTAATGATACCAGCGTTCTTTGCAGCGTATTCTGGCGGTAGTGCCAGTGGTGTATCGCTTGATGCGTTCAAAAATATTCCTATCCCTGAGTGGAATATACGTTATACAGGCTTGATGCGCATCGATTTTATCAAGAATACTTTCCGCCGTTTCTCATTAGCCCACGGCTATCGTGCGAGCTATTCACTTAGTGAGTTCCGTACCAACTTGGAGTATGAACCTGCTAATCCTAATAAAACGAATGTAGCAGGCGACTTCCTCAATGAAAAATTGTATTCTACGGTTACCCTTGCCGAGCAGTTCAATCCGCTTATTCGCGCCGATATGGAACTTAAAAATTCTATGAGTCTCTTGGCAGAGTTCAACCGTGATCGCACCATTTCTATCAGTTTAGACAATGATTATCTCACTGAAATCCTCAAGCGCGAATATAAATTTGGCTTAGGTTATCGCTTTAAAAATTTGAGCTTTGTAACCCGTGTGAATGGTAATCTCACTACACTGAAGAGTGATTTAGTACTCAAAGGTACGCTTTCTTACCTCAATGAGTTCACCGTAATACGCAATATGGAAATATTTAACAACCAAGTAACTGCTGGGCAAACCTCGTGGTTGGGTAATCTTACCGCCGAGTATGCCCTCAGTCGTAACCTCTTAGCATCGTACTATTTCCAATACAATTTCTCTAAATCGGCTATTTCTACAGCTTTTCCAATGACCACAATCCGTACAGGACTCTCAGTGAAATACACCTTTCAATAACCCCTGAAACCTGACCCCTGAATAATGGATACTTACAAAACTATAGCAATCCCTATAGAAGAAGTAATCTTTAAGGAAAAGAGTAGCAAGTTTATCGGCTATGCTTTTCCTGTTACTTCCGAAGAGGAGATAAAGGTACATCTTGAAGAAGTGAAAAAAGCTCATTTTTCGGCACGACATTGGTGTTATGCGTGGCAATTGGGTTATGGAACTGCCCAACGTTATCGTGCCAACGACGACGGTGAGCCTAATAATACGGCAGGTATTCCTATTTACGGACAAATTCAGTCCTTTGAACTCACTAATATATTGGTAATTGTCGTGCGCTATTTTGGAGGAATCAAGTTAGGTGTAGGCGGATTAGTACAAGCCTATAAAACTACCGCCCAACTTACCCTGCAAGTGGCTGAAATTGAAGAAAAACTCATCACTGAAGAGTTGCGTATCCGTTTTGATTATCCATTGATGAACAAAGTAATGAGGGTAGTGAAGGAGCAAAACCTCACCATCACCCAACAAAACCTCACTGAGAATTGTGAGTTACAGCTTGCTATTCGGCAAAGTGATTATCAAAGAATGCAAGAGCTTTTTGAGAATATCTATGGAGTATTAATAGTTAAAGATTAACGTTTTTGTTACCCCATAACCTGTTACTTATTATCTATTACCTGAAAAATGAATATAGCACTTTGTAGTTTTGGAATGAGCGGACGTGTATTCCACGCCCCTTTTATCGCTCAACATCCTCATCTTAACCTCTATGCGGTGGTAGAACGCCATCGCTCGGAATCTCGTGAATTATATCCCAAAAGCAAATTGTATCGTTCAGTAGCTGAAATGCTACAAGACCCTGCCATAGAAGTAGTAGTGGTCAATACTCCCGTGCAAACTCATTATGAGTACGCCAAAGAAGCTCTTTTAGCAGGAAAACACGTATTAGTTGAAAAACCTTTTACGGTAACTGCTGAAGAAGCTCGTGCTCTCAATACTTTAGCCAAAGAAAAAGGGAAGCTACTCACCGTTTATCAAAATCGTCGTTATGATGGTGATTATCTGAAAGTAAAGGAAATAGTAAAAAGTGGTGTATTGGGCGAACTTAAAGAAGTAGAAATACGTTTTGATCGTTTCCGCGATAGTATCAGTGCCAAAGCCCATAAAGAAACTGCTAAAAGTGGGGGAGGAGCACTTTATGATTTGGGGGCACACCTTATAGACCAAGCCTTACAACTCTTTGGGAAACCCATAAAAATATACGCCGATTTGGGTTACCTCCGCAAAGGTACTCAAACCGACGATTATTTTGAAGTGATATGCTTCTATGACAATCAGTTGCGCGTACGACTCAAATCTTCTACTTTTGCCTTAGAACGCCAATGGGAATACGTGTTACACGGCACTAAAGGCAGTTTTTTGCAACAGCGTTTTGACGGACAAGAAACTGCTTTAGTGGCAGGAACTATTCCTGCTCCTACACCTTGGTTACCAAATATTCAAGAGCCTAATGGCATTTTGCATACGCTTGAAAGTCGCACACTCACCACAGCTCAACACGGTAATTATTGGCAGTTTTACGAAGATTTCTATCAAGCTCTCATAGGAAAAAAAGAAAACCCCGTACCTGCAAGTGAGGCTTTAGAAGTAATTAATATCATTGATGAATTGGCAAATCGCCAAATTAGCTAATTTATAACCTTCCTTGTAGAAATTTCTTAACCTTTTTAGGATCGTATCCTTTACCATCTTCTAAATCTTCACTTTTTTGAGTGAAGAGCACTTCGCCTTTAGAACTCAGGATAAGGAATGCAGGATAACCGTATTGTACTCCAGGATTACCATACTTTTTAAAAGCCTTTTCATTCTCGTTTTCAGGTGAAAAATTTAAGTGGTAATAGATATATTTCTTGTTGAGAATTTTCTTCAATTCAGGATTGGTAGTTACTAAGTGATTGAATCGCAAGCACCACACACACCAGTTACCACCAATTTGTACGAGTACTTTCTTGTTTTCTTTTTTAGCCTGTTGCAATAGCTGGTTGATACGCATATACCCATCTTCTTCAGGATGATAAGGTTGCTCATAGCCCGTGCGTTCTTTTTGTATTTCTTCACTACTTTGTGCACTTAAAGTAATCCCAGCCCAGCATAGTAATGCTATAAAAATGATTTTCTTCATAAAGTAATATTTTTTTGATGAAGCAAAAGTACAAAATTCATACCATTGAGAAACGACAAACTACCTTTTTTTGTAAATATCATCATTCCCTACAGCCTTATTATAATCTTGCACTTTACGCCCTACATAGGCTTTTACTCTTCGGAAGATCAGAGGCTATCGTATCTAGCACTGTTAATATAACATAAAAAAACAACTTTTCTAATTTTTATTTTTATACAATATATGTGTAAGTTAGGTAAAAAATATTCGTTACATAAGTGTTAAAATGATGTTAAAGTCTTGATAAAGCATTGGAATGTAAAAATAATACTGTATTTTTGCGCGTGAAACCCTAAGTGTATCAATTTCTACACATATTTTCATTCTCAGTAATTAGCATTTTTAAGAAATACATTCATATCAATATGAAAAAGTTTATACTATTACAATGTTTCTTTTTAGCAACAATTGTTACAACGGTTGCTCAAGATATACCATTTACACCTCTTTTTCAACAAACGGTGAAAGGGGATATGATTATAGTGGGTAATGCTATACTCAATAAAGGAGATTCGCGCCCTGCCAATGCCCCATATAATGGAGATCACGACAACTCTCGTATCAATATGGAATATACCGATGTTGATAATGATTTAAGTACTTTTAACTCCAGTTCAGCTGATGTAAAAGAGCCTGTGTCTACTTGTAACAAGCGAGTAATAAAAGCTTATTTGTATTGGGCAGCCGCCTATACACAAGAAAGGGTAGACAACCAGCGTAATCCTCGTTTGGAAAGATCAAAATTTGGTCAGGTAAAATTCAAAATAGGTAATGGAGCTTACCACAATCTTGTAGGTCATAAAGTCTATGATGGTAATCACATCGTGAGCTCTACAGGCTGGGATCAAAACAAAGGTCAGAGAGCGTATGTATATCGTGCTGATGTTACTAATTTACTTACAAATATAGGAGCTACTTACACTGTTGCCGATATGCAAGCCCCTTTCGGTACTGAAGATTCAGGAGCAGGATATGCCGCAGGTTGGAATTTAGTAATAGTGTACGAAGATTTGGCTCGTGAGAGCCGTAATATCACTTTATTTGACGGTTTTTCAGTAGTGAGAAGCGGTCGCTATCCAGATATTAGTATATCAGGATTTAAAACCGTACCTTCAGGTCCAGTAAAAGCTAGAATTGGTTTTGCAGCTTTAGAAGGAGAAATAGGAATTTATGGTGATAAACTTCGCATCAATGGAACTGAAATATCAGCTCCTGGTCGTAATCAAAACAACTTCTTCAATAGTAGTATCACCAATGAAACAGGAGCCAATCTCGATAGAAATCCTAAATCTACTAACCTGCTTGGTTTCGATGCAGGTATCTTCAATTTGCCTAATAATGGCAATAATCTTCTGCATAACAACGCTACTACAGCTACAATCAGCCCTTATACAGTACAAGATTCATACTATCCATTCTTCTTCGCTTTCAATGTGGAGGTAATCGCCCCTCATATTGTGATGGAAAAACGCGTATACGATGTAGCTAATAATGATGTTACCAATGCTACCAATATAGCCTTTGGCGCTTCTCTTCGCTATAAAATCCGCTTCAGAAATACTGGAAATGACGATGCTAAAAATTTAGTAATTACAGAGGTGCTTCCTAATAGTTTACAAAACAAAGTAACCAGTATCAATGTACCTTCAGGAGTTACATTTACATCATACAATACTAACACCCGTGAAATAAAATTTACAGTAGCTAATTATTTAGTCAAAAGAAATAGTACTTGGCAAGAAATATCCTTTGGTGTACAAGTAGCTAATAACTGTAATGATTGGCGTGACCCTTGTGCCAATCAAATAGCAAATAGTGTTTCGGCTACTTATAATGGAGTAGAAAATCCTACTTCCGATGGTTTTACAACTAAAAGTTTTCCCCAAGCGGGTTCTTGCGACTCAGGAACAGCAGCTCCAACCCTTTTCACTGTAAATACCAATTTTACCAATTGTGCCTATAAAGAAACCGTTACCCTCTGTCAAGCCAATGCTGTACTTACAGCTGCCGATGGCTTTGATAGCTATAAGTGGGAAAAAACAGCAGGAGGTAATATAGGTCAAAAAGGTACTAATCGCGTCCTTACCGTTTCCGAAGCTGGTACTTATAAAGTAACAAAAACCAAAGCTGGTTGTGCTACTATGTACGAAATCTACGAGGTAAAACCCAATCCTGCCGAAGCCGATCACCCTATCCATAAAATGATTCAAAACAAACAAGTCAATGGAGAACTATACGTCTGTCCAGATAATGGTCAGTATTATCCTCAGGTGTATTTGTGTGGTGCTAATGCTTCTGTAAATTTTAAAGTGAGCATTTCTAATGCTATAAACTTCGTATGGCAAAAAAAAGGTACTTGTAATGCAGCTGAAGCAACTCGCTTTAAAGAATGCCCTCCAAGCCTTGAATCCTATAATTGTACTTGGACAAATGTACATACTAACAACGGCACTACCACCCAATATACATTTAATCAAGAAGGTGACTATCGGTTGGTAGTAACTTATAGCAATGGAGGTGGTAATTGTGTAGTGTACTATTATTTCAAAATTACTAAAAATAACTTAGCTCCTAAAGCTGAGGTAAAGGATGTTATTTGTACTACCAAAGGACTTATCACTATCAAAGATGTACCAGCTACGGGCTATCAATATGCTTTACTACAAGGTACAAGTACCATTACAAATTATCAAAACTCCCCTAATTTTCCAATTAATAATCAGGGTACCTATAGAGTACTTATCAAACAAACAGTTACTAAAACTACTACAGTACCTTGCGTGTTCGAAATCGATAATATCTTTGTAAAAAAACGCGAACCCAAACTCAAAGTAACAGTAACTCCTATGGCGTGTGCCAATAGCAAAGGAGGTATGCGCATAGAACTTACCGATGCTCCCTATCCACCTTATGATATAGTAGTGAGTAACAACGGAAGTACAGTAACCAAAGTAACAGCTACCACAGCTAATCCTGTGAATGTAGTAGACTTCCAAAACTATTTCAATGATGGTAGATATCAGGTGAGTTTAGAGAATACTTATGGTTGTACAGTTACCCAAACAGTAGAAATTAAAAAAATACCTGAACTCAAAGCTACTGCTACGGTATTATCACCTATAATGTGTGGAACCGGAGTAATACGTGTA
>NZ_KB291412.1:1695-3775 GCF_000318295.1 Capnocytophaga sp. oral taxon 326 str. F0382 | reverse complement strand
TGTTAAAACTTTTCGGACAGGCTCTTTTTTTATTTAATGTTTAAGTTGCGCTTTTTTGTCAAAAGGCTTTATAGTATTTTATACTTTTGAGTAGGTATAGAGTAGGAAAAATCTGGTGGCATATTTCTTGTGGGCTATGAAATGTATAGGTTGTGTGACCACACCAGTGAATTGGGGAGGGATAGGATACAAGTAACTCTCTTGAACGGAGATTTGAAAAGATTCATTAGTACATCTAAACAGTATAAAAATCAATAGATGTTATATACAATTAAACAAAAAACTAAAGGATATATAAAAATCCAGAAGAAACGTCTATTCAAATAGTTGAAGATACAAAAGGTAACTATTTTAGGATAGAAGATGCCAGTAATACAGACTACTTAACAGAAAAGATACTTCATTTGATAGAGTTAGCTATTGACTATAAAACAGGAATCTTTTTCTTTTTTTGAAATTATAAGGTAAGGGGTAATATTCCAGATGTGTTGTTAAAAAAGAGTTGTTACGTACTGTGATATAGAGAGAAACCTCATCTTTTTTAAATGGGTTCAATAAAAAAGTCTTTTTTTATTTTTCTGTTGGGTTGTTTTCCACACGAAAGGTGGTAGATAGTAGGTTGTATGTGAGGAGCGGCTATCCTCACTCTGCAATCTCCTTTAAAGAAAAGTTTATAATAACCTTTGTCATTGGTTTTAACGTCGTACTTTATAGTGTCAGGAGTGGTTTCTATATATTCAATAGAAAGTTTATAATTTTTTATAATATTCTTCTGTTTATCATATACTGTCCCCTCTATAGTTCTTCCGCAAGGGGCTTCATATACAAATAAATAATAACTATAGGCTGCTACTATCACAAGAAAAATGATACAGAAGAAGAAAGAAATCTTAATTATTTTATTGATTATATGATTCATAACTGATTGTAAAAGATGGTGCAATTGGTGCTTTTTTGAGTGATTTCCTGAGAGTAAAGAAAAGTGTGACTATTGGTTGAGTATATTGATATGCTTGCGCTATTCTCAAGAAATATTTTAAAATACCCCTTGTTGTTCGTTCTAATGGTGTAGGTTGTTTCACCTTCTTTATAGGATGTATTCTCTAACAGAAACTCACAATTCGTTATGGGATTATGTTTTTCATCATATACATATATTTCTATTGTTGCATCGCGAACATCCCTATCCATATAAAAGTAAACAAGAGTAAAACCCACTATAAAAAACATAGAGAGTAGATAGATAGCTATTTTAATTATGTTAATCAAGGTGTTTTTCATTTTTTCTTAATACCTAAATTCCTCCCAACCATATTGCCAATATTTAGGATTAGGACTAAAATCTCCATCTCCTAAATCAAAATCTCCAGAGCAGGGAATACGATATTCTCCCCAAGAGGCTATAGAGGCTTTTTTAGTTTTATAACTCGTCCAAGTGCCAAAAAATTGGTAGTTTCTTTCACCATCATCGTGGAAAGGAATATAATAAACGGGAGCTGCATTTACTTTTTTGAACCACATTACAATCATCTTTCCTTTAAAAACACCAGTAGCTGTAAGATTTTCGTCTTCTGTTAATTGGTATGAAAAAGTTGAAAAACCTTCTACTTCTCCCTTTTTAGGAAGAGGAGGATCATCGTCAGCTGGTTTGGTAAATTTGTAGTGAGAAAGTAAAGAGAAAGTTCCTTTGAAAGTCCGTTTGTTTTTGTTCATCACAGTGCTAAAACCTTCTACCTCATATACATCCTTGTTTTCTTCACTCTTTTTTATAGAGGTGAAAGTGATGCGCAACCTTTTATAATTAGCCCCTATAAACCCTAAAAAGTTGCTTTTTTCAGCATTTAATACTTTCTCCATATCAAGAGGAGCGGTATATTTTTTATAAGGGACATCATAAGTTGTTTCCTTTACAACATCCTCAAAAGTACAAGGTTGCGCATATATCGCGCTACATAGCAACACTAATGTATAACAAAACCATCTGTTTAGTAATTTCTTCATATTTTTCATTTTCTTTATTTTTCACTAAAAGATTTTAGATCAAATGAGGGTGTCCGAAAAGTTTTATTTATGTGGGCGT
>NZ_KB291412.1:0-1675 GCF_000318295.1 Capnocytophaga sp. oral taxon 326 str. F0382 | reverse complement strand
TTTGTCAAAGTCCTTGGACTTTGACAAAGTGTTGTGACGCAAAAGTGATTTTGAGACTTTTTGAAAAGTGCCTGTGTAGCGATGGGGAATTTTACCTCTTTTTAATTCTACTCTTGTGAATATAGCCTATTTCATTGTCTTTTGTCATTACTTGCCACCAATTTCCTGTGGTATCCAGTACTCTTATGGGTAGTCCTGAATCTACTGTAGCTATAATTTTAGAAGAAGTACTCTTACCTTCTCTTACATTGGTATAACCATCTGGGTCAGAGATATAGTATTCATAAAATTCTAAGTATACTTCAATATCTTCCTTATCAGATTTTGATATTTTAGGGTCTTTGAGAATCTTTAATATAATCTCTTTTACCTCTAAATCCCCCCGATCTACAAGGTAGTCAAAATAAAGACCATCAACATAATGATATTGTTCATAGTTAGCTTGAACATTTGTTAATGCTCCTTGATATGTAAAGATACGAGCTTCCTCTAGTTCTTTTAACTTTTGATTTAGATTCTTGTCATTTTTGAATAATATCTTCATTTTTTGTTTTAAAGTATTATTACTCAAATCCCATTCAGACAATTCATCAAAATAGTCATCTGGATCGGCTTTAATTTTATTAGAATTCTTGTATAAAAACTCTAAAAATTCCTTTTCAGTATCAAAATCTCTATGATGCTGTGCCCTACATTGGAGCGTACAGCAAATAAATAGTATTAATAGTATTTTTTTCATTTTATTATATTTTCCTTTGTTGTTTCATCAAAGTTTCTTGTTTTATTTGAAAGAACAATGATATTTTTCTTTTTATTATCAGCTAATTCTAAGATAATTGAACTATACCCTAAATAAGTTTTCAAATCTTCTTCTATATCAAGTTTTTTGATATCTTTCTGGGCTAAGTTTTTTAGCTTATTGTAATTGTTATAGTCTGTTGGGCAACATATTTTTAATTCATCTTTAGGAAAATGATTATAGTAATTGATGTAATTAGAATAAATTTTTTCTTTCATCTTAGACTGCTCTTCAGCTATTTTTCTAACAAACAAACTATCTTGTTTTATTGTATCAAAATAGGGAATAGTAAGTTCTGACAAAGTATAATTGACAGAAATATTGGTATCTATATACTGATTTGCTTTTTCTGTACCATCAAAATGATATGATATAATATACTTAGCTATAAGGTTTTTAGGCAAAATGTTTTTATCGAAAACAATTTTTTTACCTTCAAAAGTATCTGATTCTAAAAATTCTTTAAATACCCAAATAGTATCATTTTTATAGTCAATTGCATAATCTTCTGAAATATTTTCATTTATTGAATACATCTTTCCAATAAAAAGATTGTAATTATCTAATGAAATTTTTAAATACTGGTCTAATTCGCCCAATTGGGTTGTTTCTTCATATTGATTTTTAGACATTGAAGTATTATCTCCTGAGGCTCTTTTTTTAAAATCACAGGAATATATCAATATTAAGCAAAAAATATAGATGATGATTTTCATTTATTGAGCTATTATTTTAAATTTTAACAATTATTCTTTCTTATAAGGAATCGCTAAGTTTTTATCTATGTGTAAGAACTGTTCACCATAGAACTTACTGTCTATTTTTATATTATTCACTTTATAATTTTTTTTCATTAGTGTTTATCAAAGAAATGTT
>NZ_KB291411.1:0-1316 GCF_000318295.1 Capnocytophaga sp. oral taxon 326 str. F0382 | reverse complement strand
CACTTGTGTTTATCAAAATGTGTTAAAATTTATGTTTAAACAATTTGTATTCAATTAATTATAAATAAAAATCTTTGTCCGAGATTTGAAAAAATACTTTTTTTGTATTCAAAGATATAATACAATGAATTCAAAAAAGTACATTTTCTCTCAAGTAACATCATTTCTACCTCAAAAATATTTTAATAGATTAGTTGCCAAGTATGATGATAGAACTAAGAATTGGGTATTTTCTCATTGGAATCATATGTTACTTTTAATTCTTGGACAACTTATGGGCTGTATTAGTATTAGAGAACTCGTAAGTACTGTTAATGCTAATTTCAAAAGAATTTATCATTTAGGTATTGGAAAAAATCCGATAGATTTAAAGACCTTATCTATTGCAAATAAGATCAGGATATAAGAATATTCGAACAATATGCCTTTCTATATGATAAGTATAGCCCAAGAAAAGCAATCCTTTAGTGAATTTTGCTTACACGGAAAATTTTATGCTATAGATTCTACTACTATTGACTTATGCATGTCCGTATTTCAATGGGCTAATTTTAGAAGCACTAAATCTGGAATAAAAATCCATACACAAATTGATTTAGTTACTAAAATTCCTACTTTTTATAGAATTACAAATGCTAATGTCCATGATATTAAAGAAATGGACGCTATAGACTATGAGCCTTTAGCTTGTTATGTGTTTGATCGTGGCTATTTTGATTTGAATAGGCTTTATAAAATAAGCCAATATGATGCTTTTTTCATCATTCGTGAGAAAGGCATCCCTGCTTATGAAATCATTTCAGGAGAAGACTTTCTTGAAAATAATGATAATATTCTATTAGACCAAACTATTAGGTTTACAGGAAATAGAAATAAAGGGAATTATCCCTCAGAACTTAGGCGAATTGTTTACTTTGCCCCAGAACTTAAAAGGTCTTTTGTTTATTATACTAACAATTTTCACCTTAAAGCTAGTGAAATTGCTCTTTTATATAAGAATAGATGGCAAATAGAACTATTTTTTAAGTGGATAAAACAACATCTTAAGGTAAAAAACTTTTGGGGAACATCTGAAAAATGCTGTTAAAATCCAGATTCATATAGCTATTATCACCTATTGTCTAATAGTTATTATCAAAAATGACCTTAAACTTAATATGTCTATAATAGAACTAATGCGTATAGTTGGGAATTCCTCTTTTGTTGATGACCCCATTATGGAGCTTTTAACTCCTATCAAAAGACAAAAAGCACTCAATGATATGCAATTAGAGTTCAATTTTAAATTTTAACATTTCTTTGATAAACACTAATGA
>NZ_KB291410.1:0-1091 GCF_000318295.1 Capnocytophaga sp. oral taxon 326 str. F0382 | reverse complement strand
TGTTGCTGATGCAACTCCATCGACAGTATCATTATTCAATATAGTTCCTACTACTGTTGCTGTACCGCTCGTTGGTACATCGTAAGCATTATCACCTGCTGTAGGGGCTGTTGCTGTAGGTGATACAGTGAGTACTGTTGTACCACTTACACAAGTACTTGGTGTTGCTGTTGTACAAACATCGTAAGTAATTGTGTAGACTCCTGGAGGCAATGTGCCTGGGACTGTAATAGTACCATCAGGATTCAATGTAGGAGTAGGAGCTCCAGGTGCAGCACCTGGTGTTACTACTACATTGGTAATAGTTACATTACTTCCTGTTGCAGAAGCAGTGGTACCGTCTGGTTTCACTATATCATCATTGTTCAAGATACTTGGTGTTGTACTAGTACCTGTTTGCGTTACTGTAAGGTTTTCAGGACGGATAATAGGTGATGGCTGACTTACAGTAACTGTAAGGGTACCACTTGTACAAGCTACAGGTGTAGCTGTTGTACATACATCATAAGTGATAGTATATACACCTGGAGGTGTGGTAGGTGGTATTTGTACGTTACCTGTAGTTGGATCTATCACTGGTGTATTAGGTGTGATAGGACTTGTTATAGTAATGGTTACATTTCCACCTGTACCTGCCGTTGCTGACTGAGTACCTACTGTATCGTTTGTCAATATGTTACCTATTGTACGGGTTGTTGTACTTGTAGGTGTTGATGGTACTATTGGTAAATTATCTGGTGTGATTACTGGAACCTCGCCTACTACTACTGTAGCGGTTGCTGTTTTACAGTTAGAAGGATTCAATACTTCACACACTCTGTATACAATATTATAAGTACCTGACTTAGTACCTGTTGGTACAGTTATCTTACCTGTAGTGGTGTTTAAAGTAGGTGTAGGTGTACCTCCTAAGCTTGTTGCTGGAGTTACAACTGCTATAGTTACAGCTGTTGAACTTACTGGGTTTCCACCTAAAGTTGCCGTATCTATTACAGTTTCTGTTGAAGTAGTTCCTGGTGCTAAAGGATATACTTTAGAAGGTACTACTAATTCAGGGGCTCCGACAGTTACCACTACAGTGCGTGTTCCTG
>NZ_KB291409.1:0-2120 GCF_000318295.1 Capnocytophaga sp. oral taxon 326 str. F0382 | reverse complement strand
ACCTATAATGTGTGGAACCGGAGTAATACGTGTAACAGCAAGTGGTGGTACTAAAGGTGCTACTTATCAGTTTACACGTGATGGGGTAACTTATTTTAATAATTTCACAGGTGATTATTATGATTTTGAAGTAACTTCAGCAGGTACTTATAACTTTACAGTAGTAGATGCTAATGGTTGTTCAACACAAACAACAAAGTCTATACAAACCTTACCTGCACCTACTTTCACAGTTACCGATGCCCTTATTGATTGTGGAGCGAAAGCTAAAATTACTTTCAGTGAACCTCAGAGCACCGTAACCTATACCTATGAATATAGTGTAGATGGTACTTCTTTCCAATCAGGTCGTGAATTTGTCAATCTTGTGCCAGGTAAAACTTATACCCCTACCTTGCGTTATAAGTATGGTAGCACAGCTTCTTGTACTATATCTTCTACACGCACAATGGGTAATGCTATTGGTGGTAACCTCATTGCCTCTGCAGGAGTAGAAAAATTAATAGGTTGCGGTACAGGAGCTAATGAAGATAAAGCCTTGGTGCGTTTCTCTAATGTACAAGGAGGTGTAAAACCTTATGAGTATAACTTTGGTGATGGAGTATGGACAACTACTCACCAACGTTGGTTGCTACCGGGGACTTATAACCTATCAGTACGTGATAAGATAGGTTGTATACGTACTAATTTAAAGGTTGTTGTTCCTAAAAAAATCACAGAACCTATTTTCACCCCTTCTATTACCTATGATTGCTTAGGAAAAGGAATAGTTACAGTGGGTAACAACAAAAGTACTTATACCTATACCTATGAAATAGATGGTCATCCTGCGGGTAGCAATGTCTTTTCAAATCTTACCCCTGGTACACATACTATTACTATTAAGTACGCCGATGCTAATCCTCCAAGCAAAAATGTACTCTTCTTAGAAGACTTTGGTACAGGGCGTAACGGAGGTAATGAATATATCAACAAGGCTTATTATTTAGAGTTACAAGATGGTTCTATGCCTAAGAATGGCTATGGTACTCCTTGGGCAGGATACAACCGTGAAGGCACTGGTCTTGCCGATGGTGAATATGTTGTCTCACAAGCTCTAAATCCTAATAACCCTGCTTGGTGGGCACCTACCGATCACTCAGGGTTACCTCAAGGGCGTGTGTTCTTGGTGAACATTGGTAATGTATTAGGACACGAGGGAGCAATTCTTTATCAGCGACCTATGAAGGACATTATTGCTAACAAAGAGATAAAATTCTCGGTAGCACTGATGAACCTATTAGGATTCAACGATTGGCGTTATCCAAGTGGTGCCCCCGACCTTTCTATAGAATTGTATGCTAATCAAGCAGCTATTAATAATAATACACCTCTTGTTTCAGTACGTATCGATCCACGCATTAGGGGTGCAAAGAACCGTAATGATTGGACTGTATTTGAACGTCCGCTTAACCCTGGTAATAATACTGAGCTCATAGCAGTAATTCGTTCACATAGTTTGGTAACTAGTGGTAACGACTTGGCTATGGATGATATCTATCTTTACCAAGAACCCGAAGCCTGTGGTTTTACCCATACCCTCACAGTAAATATAGATAACGACAAAGCATTTGGTATAATTCCAAATACTGAGAAAATTATTCAACCTAAATGTAATGGAGAGGGAGGTACCTATAAAGTTTCTCTCAAAAATGCACATTTAAGTGTTTCTTACACAAGTAAAGATGGAAGTGCTTTTGCGCCTTCTAACTCACTTGATATTGTGTGGAACAATATTCCAGCGGGAACTCATACTGTAAAATTCCGTTATTTACCTAATGACCCTACTTGCGAGGTAACCCGTACATTCACCATTACTAATCCACCTAACTTAGTTCTCATCACTCCCGATGATGTTATCATAGGTTGTAATGGAACGACAAGCATTACAGCTACAGCTACCGGTGGTACAGGTACTAAGCAATTCTCGTTGAGAAAAGGGACTACGGTATTGTATGGTTATCAAAACTCACCAGTTTTTACAGTGAGTCAAACGGGTACATATACAGTATACGTACGAGATGCTAATGGTTGTGAGAAGACAAACACTATCAACGTGATAAATGCCCCAACACTCACCT
>NZ_KB291408.1:0-517 GCF_000318295.1 Capnocytophaga sp. oral taxon 326 str. F0382 | reverse complement strand
TCATATTTTTCCTACCAACTTGCTTTGGGAGTTTTCTCTTGCTTCACTTGGAAAGTGGAAAAACCCATATACCGATGAAGAGATAGATTTTCAGGTACGGAGATTTATAGGTATATACAATGGTATTTTTTGGGTTTTTCTAAATGCAGAAGGTTTTTATAGGTTTAGATATTGAAACAGGAGAATTAAAATATCGTATCCCTGAATATCACCAAGCTATAGGAAAAACAAGTACGAGTTCTTATGATGATAGCAAAGGCTTTTTTAGAAGTGATTATCTCTTAAATAGTGAAAAAGGAAAAATTTTAGGCTTAGCAGTAGATGTTTTTATTGAAATAGATTTAACCCAAGAGCCTCCTTTTGTTACTCAATATGGCTTACAAGAAGAGTTTGAAAAGTACAACATCAAAAAAGCAAATGATACTGCAGGAAGTTATGTTGTTCAAGATAATTTATTGTATTTTTATCTTGCTGAAAAACTAAGATTTGGTGTTTTAGACATCAACACCAAGGAAAT
>NZ_KB291407.1:121933-162542 GCF_000318295.1 Capnocytophaga sp. oral taxon 326 str. F0382 | reverse complement strand
TGAATATATTATGTGACAAAACTGTAAATCAATGCTCTGTTATATCGAACTGATGTTAATTTACTAATTTTCTCATTTGCTAATTACTAAAGCTCTCTCTTCCCCAAAAGAAAGGAGGCTCGATACCTAAAGCGCGGAGGTAAGTATAGCCTTGTCCGCGGTGGTGACTCTCGTTTTCAATGAAGTATAATATCCATTGGGCAAAACTAAAAGTCATTTGATAAATAGTAAACGGTTGGGTATAATCACCTACTTTTTGCCATTCACGGTCGAGAATTTCAGTAGCTCTGTCCCATAAAGCCAATACTTCCGCTTTGGTAGTAGGAAAGTCTCCTTCTAAGAAAAGCGTGTGTTGCTCCTGAAATCTCTCTTTAAAAAGATAGTCCATAACTCTCAAAAACTCTTCTACCATTCCTGAAAATGGACGCAAGTTTGCAATATTGAACTCAAAGAGGTCTTTTTCAGGAAAAGCCTCAATCACCTTGCGGGTGAGGGCACGCACATCTTTTAGGTTAGTGAGCAGTGCTTGTGGTGTAAGTAATTCTTTCATTATTATTTTTTAGTTATCATTTCTACAAATTGGTCGAACAAATAGGTAGCATCGTTGGGGCCTGGAGCGGCTTCGGGGTGATACTGCACACTGAAACATTTCTTACCTTTTACGCGCAAACCCATCACGGTATTGTCGTTTAGGTGGGTATGGGTGATTTCGACATTAGGATTAGCTTCTGCCTCTGCCCTATTCACTGCAAAACCGTGGTTTTGTGAGGTAATCTCGTCCTTACCGGTAAGCAGATTTTTCACGGGGTGGTTGATACCGCGGTGACCATTGTGCATTTTATAAGTACTAATACCGTTGGCTAATGCAATAATTTGATGCCCTAAGCAGATACCAAAAATAGGTAAATCCTCATCAATCATTTGTTTTACTTGAGCAATGACCTCGGTAAGCGGTTCGGGATCGCCAGGCCCATTAGACAAGAAATAGCCATCGGGATTCCACGCTTTAAGCTCAGCTAAAGGCGTGTTGTACGGGAATACTTTGATGTACATATCACGAGCTGCCAAGTTGCGCAAGATATTTCGCTTGATGCCAAAATCGAGTGCTGCTACTTTGTACTTCGCTTCTGGATTGCCAAAAAAATAAGGTTCAGTAACCGACACTTTTGATGCCAATTCTAAACCTTTCATATTAGGAACCTCTTGTAAACGAGCTTTGAGTAGTGCTAAATCATCAGTTTCAGTGGAAATAACAGCATTCATTGATCCATTGTCGCGAATGTAGCTGACCAAAGCACGTGTATCAACTTCGCAAATAGCTACTAAGTGGTTACGGTCTAAAAAATCTTTTAAGGTTTCCTCAGCAAGGGAGCGGGAGGCTTCATAGCTAAAATTTCTGCATACCAGCCCTGCAATTTTCATACCATTTGATTCGTAATCATCGGCGGCAATCCCATAATTACCAATATGAGCATTGGTAGTTACCATAATTTGACCAAAGTATGAGGGATCAGTAAAAATTTCTTGATAGCCCGTCATACCTGTATTGAAACACACTTCGCCAAAAGCAGTACCTTCATAACCAACACTTTTGCCATAAAAGGCAGTGCCATCGGCAAGGAGTAATACTGCTTTTTTCTTTTGTTGATACTTCATTGTGCTATTTCCTTAATTTGAGCGCAAAGGTACAAAATAATTAACAAATAGCAAGGAATGAGGAAGATTTTTTTAATCAGAAAGTCCTAAATCTTCTATTGCGATTTCCTCGTCGTCGTGAGTTTCTTCAGCTTTTTTAGCTACAATTTTCTCGATACGGCGATCGTTGAGATTGTATTGAGCTAATAAATTGTCTAAATCGTCTAAGAAAGATTTGGTAATTGCTACTTTTAAATTGCCATTTTCCATATTGAGATGGATATTCTCTGTTTGATGATGTACCACAAAATAAATAGGCTGGTTACCTTTGTGTTTTTGCAGTAACTCTCTGTAATCGCTAATGAATTTTGGGGTAATATCCTTAATATTTACGTGCAAAGTAAGTTTCTTAGCAAGACTTTCCATTACATCTTGTAACTGCATCATTTGCATAAACTGTATACGAGGTTCGCCTCTTTGGTTGGTTTCTCTATTGAGGAATCCTTCTACTACTTTGAATTTGACATACAAAAACGCTCCAGATACCATATACTTTTGATAGTTCAAATAATCATCTCCAAAGAGTTTAAACTCGTAAGAGCCGTCGTAATCCTCAAGGGTGAGAAAGCCGTACCCTTTTCCGTTCTTAGCCGTACGATGTTGCAGATCGGCTACCATACCCGCTACTGTAAGTTCGCGGTTAATAAAGGGATTCAAGTCTTGTAATTCCGATAGACTGATATTGCAGAAATTGTGTAATTCGTGTTTGAAATCGTCGAGCGGATGTCCTGAGATATAGATACCTACCACCTCCTTTTCACGGCGCAACTGCTCGAGGTTGCCCCACGTTTCACACTTAGGTACCGCAGGTTCAGGGATATCTACTTCACTCTCACCCCCAAACAGACTCATTTGGGCAGAGTTCTTACTCTCTTGGTATTTAGTACCAAAACGAATGGCTTTTTCGAGGAATGGAATACCATCGGCTTCGGCGTGGAAGTACTGAGCACGGTGTACATTAGTGAACGAGTCAAAACCTCCTGCCAATGCAATACTTTCAAAGGCTTTTTTGTTGATACTCTTATAATCTACGCGTTTTGCCAAATCGAAAATAGAGGTATAAGGACGCTCTTGGCGTTGTTCTACAATCGTATCGACAGCAGCTTTTCCTACCCCTTTTACAGCCCCCATCCCGAAGCGTATATCGCCGTTTTTATTTACGGTAAATTCGTACAACGATTCATTTACATCAGGAGGTAACACCTTGATACCCATACGGTGGCACTCTTCGAGGAAGAAAGTAATCGTTTTGATGTCGTTCATATTGTTAGACAATACCGCTGCCATATACTCGGCAGGGTAATTGGCTTTTAGGTAGGCAGTTTGGTACCCCACCCACGCATAACAGGTAGAGTGCGATTTGTTGAACGCATAAGCAGCAAACTTCTCCCAGTCTGCCCATATCTTTTCGAGTTTTTGGGCGTCGTGACCTTTTTCGGAGGCTTGGGTAATGAACTTAGGTTTCATCTTGGCTAGCACGGCTATTTGTTTCTTACCCATCGCCTTACGGAGCACGTCGGCTTCACCTTTGGTAAAACCTGCCAATTTCTGCGATAGCAACATCACCTGTTCTTGATATACGGTAATTCCATAAGTTTCTTTGAGGTATTCCTCCATATCGGGAAGGTCGTACTCAATAGGCTCAATACCATGTTTCCGCTTGATAAAGCTCGGTATATATTCCAATGGGCCTGGACGGTAGAGAGCATTCATCGCGATAAGGTCGGCAAAGACGGTAGGTTTAAGCTCTCGCATATATTTCTGCATACCGGTGGACTCGTATTGGAAAATCCCGACCGTTTCACCACGCTGGAAGAGTTCGTAAGTTTTTTTATCGTCGAGCGGAAAAGCCTCTGCATCGAGCTCTATATTATGCGTTTGTTTGATATTTTCAATAGTATCTTTGATAAGTGTGAGGGTACTGAGCCCCAAGAAGTCCATTTTCAGCAACCCTGCGCTCTCTACTACCGAGTTATCGAACTGAGTCACAAATAGGTCGGAATCTTTGGCTAAAGCTACGGGCACAAAGTTGGTGATATCGTCGGGGGTAATAATCACCCCGCAAGCGTGGATACCCGTGTTGCGCACCGAACCTTCAATAATATTTGCCTGCTGAATGGTTTGGGTACTCTCCTCCTCCCCTTCTCCTGCTAAAAGACGTTTCAGTTCGTCTACTTTTGACAGTTCTTCACTGCGCACTTTTTCTTTGAGGGTTTTATCGTCCCAACCGAACATCTTCCCTAAAGACGACACTCCATTAGGCACCAAGCCCGCTAATCTATTTGACTCTTGTAGAGGTACATCCAGCACGCGAGCCGTATCTTTGATAGCCGATTTGGCAGCCATTTTACCATAGGTAATAATCCGTGCGACCTGACTCTCGCCATACTTATCAATCACATAGTTGATGACATCTTGGCGACCAGAGTCCTCAAAGTCAATATCGATATCGGGCATAGACACACGGTCGGGGTTGAGGAAACGCTCAAAGAGGAGATCGTACTTAATAGGATCCATATTGGTAATATCCAAACAGAACGCCACTGCCGAGCCTGCAGCCGACCCACGACCAGGCCCTACTGATACCCCCATACGTCGCGCTGCTGCGATAAAGTCTTGTACAATAAGGAAGTACCCTGGGTACCCCGTTTTTTCGATAATGGAAAGCTCGAAATCCAAACGCTCGCGCACTTCATCGGTAATTTCAGGGTATTTGCGTTTAGCTCCTTCATAAGTGAGATGACGCAAATAGTTGTTTTCTCCTTTTTTGCCTGTAGGGTCGTCTTCCACCTGAAATTCTTCGGGGATATCAAACTTAGGCAAGAGGATATCACGCGCCAAGCCATAGGGTTCTACCTTGTCAATAATTTCTTGAATATTGAGAATTGCTTCGGGGATATCCCTAAAAAGCGCCTTCATTTCGGCTGAAGTTTTGAAATAATACTCGTTGTTAGGCATTCCAAAACGATAGCCACGACCGCGCCCGATAGGTGTTTTCTGCTTTTCGCCATCTTTCACACACAACAGAATATCGTGGGCATTGGCATCTTTTTTATGGAGATAAAAGGTATTATTAGTAGCGATGAGTTTCACCCCATATTTCTTAGAAAACTCTACAAGGGTTTCGTTCACGCGGTTTTCATCTTCTTGGTTGTGGCGCATCACCTCCAGATAGAAGTCATCGCCAAACTGTTCTTTCCACCACAAGAGCGCCTCTTCAGCTTGCTTGGTACCTATATTCAGTATTTTAGAAGGAATTTCTCCATTCATACCCCCTGAGAGTACCATTAAGTCGCTTTTGTACTGCTCTACAATCGCCTTATCTATACGAGGTACATAGTAAAAGCCTTTGGTAGAAGCGATAGAAGCCATTTTGGTAAGATTGTGATAGCCTTGTTTGTTTTTAGCTAAAATCACCACTTGGTAGCCGTTATCTTGTCGGCTTTTATCTAAGTGATTTTCACAGATATTGAACTCACAACCTATAATAGGCTTGATGAGTGTTTCGGTAGGGGTTTCGCCCTTTTCTTGAGCCTCTTTGTTTTTAGCGTCCGCCTCTTTGTTATGCCCTTGTACGGCTTGCACAAAGTGGAAGGCAGCCATCATATTGCCACTATCGGTAAGTGCTACGGCAGGCATCTTTTCTTTAGCGGTGATTTTTACGAGGTCTTTTATAGAGGTAGTAGATTGTAATATAGAGTGTTGTGTATGGTTATGGAGGTGGGCAAACACCGCATTTTCTAACAATGAAGCATCGGCGTGAGGTTCGGTAGTTTGCGCAGTGCTACTGCTTTTTCGCAAGGCATCGGAAGCCTCTTTGAGGTTCACGTGCTTGAGTCCGATAAGCCCTATAGGTGAGGTGTGATGTCCTTGAAATTCTTTGATATAGTCGTTGCTAAAAGTACCTTCTTGAAAGCCTTCACCGCGTCGTATCAATTCAAAGAAACAGCGGGTGGTTGCCTCTACATCGGCAGTGGCATTGTGTGCCTCGGCAAAGGGTACGCCAAAGAGGAAAGAGTGCAACTCGGTGAGGGTGGGCAACTTATAACGACCTCCTTTTCCGCCAGCTATCTGACAGAGGTTGGCAGTTGCCTCAGTACAAGTGTCGATTACGGGCATCTGCGTAAGCGGACTCTCCACCCCATAACGGTAAAACTCAGCCCCCATAATATTGATATCAAAACCTATATTTTGTCCCACCACATATTGCGCTTTGCTGAGTGCCTCGTTGAAGGCTTTGAACACCTCGGCGATGGGTACCCCTTGTGCTTCTGCTAATTGGGTAGAGATACCGTGTACTTTTTCGGCATCATAAGGCACATCAAAGCCATCGGGCTTTATCAAAAAGTCCTGATGTTCTATGAGTGCGCCCCACTCATCGTGCAATTGCCAAGCAATCTGCACGGCACGAGGCCAGTTGTCACTATCGGTAAGGGGAGCATCCCAACGGCGGGGTAAACCCGTGGTTTCAGTATCGAATATTAAATACATTTTCGTTTAGATAAGAGATAAGAGATAAGAGATAAGAGTTTATTTTGTGAGGGCAAAGGTACAAAATAATTATGGATAGCAAATGAGGTGTAATAAAAACTTTGCCAAAGGCTGTAGTGTATTGAACTACAATCTTTGGCAAAGTGGAATAAAGAGATTGACAACTATTGTACTTGTTTTTTTATTTGCTTTGTTATTAATTCTTGCAAACCCAATTTTTGGTATTCATCGTGCTTTACAATATTACCTTGTTTGTTTACCAAGTTCTTTGTTTTTTCTAAGTACAAGTTTACAATAGGAGTTGCTAAAGCTTGTGGATATTGCTTGACAAAAGTTTTCATTGCCTTTCTTGCTTCGGGAATTTCAGAAGAAGGAGTGTTATCTATGCCAAATATAAAAGTTGTTACATCAGAAGTGTAATTTTCTTTTACCTCTGCTATCTTCTTACTATTAGGGAATTTCTTAATAAAAGTACTTTCGTTGAAAACTAAAACACCTAATTCTTTCCAACTCATTATTAGAGCTGCATCGGCATACATAAACGGACGTATTTGTGTAGTTTTCAAATAGAGTAACATTTCTTCTGAAAGATAGTTTTTAAAAGTATTATTCAAATAATCCTTTTGGAAATAAAACCCTATAAATCCTCCGTTCCAAACATCCGTCAAACCATAATTATCTAATAATTTTTGAAATTCAGGAGTAAAGGTATTTGTATTCTCATCTACATAAGGTTGTAAACAAGTTGGTAATTCATAAGTATCTCCAGTACTTATTGCTGATAATTTGTTATATGCTTCTTTGTAAAATTGTTCAAACAAAGTATCATTTTTAGCCTTATTTGTATTCTTTTTCATTTGAGCAATTGTTTGATTTTGCAAAGTATTTACACTTTTTAAAATAGCTTTACAATCGCTCTGAGCAAGACATAGTGAAATAGATAAAAAGATTAATAGTGTAATGTAATATTTCATTTTTTAAATAAATTTTTAGTTAAACAATAAAAGTTTAGGATTTAGAATACACCCCTAAATACTTCCAAAATATATTTCCTGCTGGTACTGAAGTTTTTTCTCCTCCAAAATCACCTATCGCATAATATAGATCTCCAGAATCCACATCATAAGCAACTGCAATATCAAATTGATAACCAGGACAATTATTACTATTCCTACAATAACTAAACAATAGATACTCTTTACCTTTAATAAAAGTAGCTCCGTATTTAGAACTTAGAGAACGAGCTACTCTTTGTTTAAAAAGCTGAGTTAAGTTTTTTTCTATAGCATTGGCAACAACTTCTAAATTTTCTAAAGCAATAAGCTTCCCGTTTTTTAGCTCAAAAGGAAATTCTTCGGCATATCCACTACTTCCCATTGTATTTACCACTTCGTAAAAGCGTGTGTTTATAGTTTTTTCTCCACTATAGCATTTTTCAAACTGATATTCAGAATCCTCTATACTAATAGCTTCTTTTAAAAGCTGTTCAAATTCATTTTTGCTTGATGCATTTTGGAGTTTTTTTATATATTGAGGGTCGAATGTGTTAGGAACAATACTTTTCATCACCTTTAGTATTTCTTCTTTAGGAACTTTGGTGTTGTACTTGTGAACTTCTTCTACGTAGGGAAGTAGATAATAGTGATGTGCATAATAAGCATAAGCACTGTCTGACAAATAGGTTCTTTCTTTAAAAAGCGTTTCAGTATCGTAAAAAATAATATTACCCTTATTTTGAGAGGAACAACGAGATATTAGTCCTATAAGGGGTATAAGAATTATAAAATATTTTACTTTCATTGTATATAAGAATTAAAATGAGTTACTGAATCAATTTTTTAAATATAAGAGTGTGGAACAATTGCTTAATTTTAGGGCAAGATTACAACATTTTTTCACACTACACAAATATTTTGATATTTATTTTTACATATGAAAATTAACTACTTCATTATCAATATACATTTTCTCTCTTATATATTTTTAACAATAAAAGTAAGAAGAGATTATTAGATAAATAAGATATTACCAAACTTTTCTTTACCTTTGCCTATCTAAATCGTTTTTCTATGGCTCAAAAATATTATGTTTTCAGTGGTTTGGGTGCTGATGAAAGAGTTTTTAAAAACCTATCTTTCGGCGATGCTGAAGTAGAACATATCCAATGGATACCGCCTTTGGCTACTGAAACACTTGCTCAATACGCCCAGCGCATCGCTCAACGAATTACGTATCCTCATCCTGTGCTTGTAGGACTCTCTTTCGGGGGGATGGTGGCTGTAGAAATCGCTAAAATATTACCCGTGAAAAAAGTGATTTTGATTTCCTCAGCAAAAACACGTGATGAATTGCCTCCATCGTACCGTTTTTTAGGAAAACTGCGCTTACACAAATTTTTGCCTTATTCACTGATGAAAAGAGCTAATGCATTCACTTATTGGCTGTTTGGAGTAGATATTCCTGAAGATAAAGCCCTGCTAAAAAGTATTTTAGAAGAGACTCCTACTTCTTTTTTGCGTTGGGCGATAAATGCTATTATAGGATGGCAAAATACTGAAATCCCTACGAATTTTGTTCACTACCACGGCGATAACGACCATATACTTCCTTTTAGATATATTAAAAACGCACAGCAAGTGGTAGGTGGCGGACACTCAATGGTGCTCTCTTTGTGCAAAATATAAAAACTTTTCCTTATATTTGCGCGATTTTATGAAAAAACGTCTTTTACATACCTTTCATTTTCTAAAACAAAAAGTCCGCAAGCACCCTATCAAAACAGCAATACTGTTATGCTGCCTTGTCTGGTATGCTTTCTGTCTACCTCGTCAGCTCTTCCCACAACCTTATGCCACGGTGTTGGAAAGTAGCGAGGGTAAATTACTTGGGGCTAAGATTGCAAACGACGGACAATGGCGTTTTCCTGAAGTAGACAGTGTGCCCTACCGCTTTAAAATGTCGGTATTGCAGTTCGAAGATGCTCATTTTTATTACCATTGGGGGGTAAATCCCATATCGGTAGTCAAGGCTCTCTATCGCAATGTGAGCAGTGGTAAAGTACAGCGCGGGGGCAGTACGCTCACCCAGCAGGTGATACGCATCGCTCGTGAGCACCAACAGCGCACTTATTTCGAGAAACTCATTGAAATGATATGGGCTACCCGGTTGGAGTTCCGCTATTCTAAGGAGAGCATTCTCAAACTCTACGCCTCTCACGCTCCCTTTGGTGGCAACGTTGTGGGACTCGATATGGCAGCCTGGCGTTACTTTGGTGTCGCTCCTCATCAGCTCTCGTGGGCACAATCGGCTACATTGGCAGTCCTCCCTAATGCACCCAGCCTTATCTTTCCTGGTAAGAACCAAGAACGTCTCTTGCAGAAACGCAATGCGTTGCTTTACAAACTCCTCCTTAAAAATATCATCGATAAAGAAACATACGATTTGGCACTTCTCGAACCTCTTCCTGCTGAACCTCACCCTATTCCACAACTTGCGCCTCACCTGCTTATTTTTGCTTCTAAAACCCAAGAAGGCGAGCGTATTAGCTCTACGGTGTCGTTAAACTTGCAAGAGAAGGTAAACAGCCTTGTAGCAGGGTATTACACCCACTACTCGCAATCCGAAATCTATAATATGGCAGCTTTGGTGGTAGAAGTGAAAACACGAAAAGTGCTCGCCTACGTAGGCAATACCCCTACCGATACCGACCATCAAAAAGATGTGGATATCGTGCACGCACCTCGCAGTACGGGTAGTGTGCTCAAACCTTTTCTCTATGCAGCGATGTTGCACGAGGGAGAACTCCTCCCCACCCAGTTAGTACCCGATGTTCCTACTCAAATAGGAGGTTATTCACCTCAGAATTTTAGCAATAGTTTTGAAGGTGCTGTCTCTGCCGATATGGCTTTAGCCAAATCGCTAAACATTCCATTTGTATGGCTCTTAAAGCAGTTTACTACCTATCGTTTCTACGATGTGTTACAACACTTGCAACTGAAAAACATCAACCGCCACCCCGACCATTATGGTCTTTCCATTATCCTCGGAGGTGCCGAGAGCAATCTGTGGGATTTGGCACAGGCGTATACCAATTTAGCTTCGGAAACGGAAGTCTTTGCGCGCACCCAGCACTATCGTACTAAGGAATTTCAGCACTTGCGTTATACCGATACTGCCCCCTTAGATTTCGGAAAAAACACTCGCGAACTACCTACACTCAGGGCGGGAGCGCTCTACAAGATGTTTAGTGCAATGAAGGAAGTGAACCGCCCTACCGATGATATAGCGTGGCGCTACTACGAGTCGTCGCGCAAGATAGCGTGGAAAACGGGTACCAGCTTTGGCAATAAAGATGCGTGGGCGATTGGAGCTACACCTCAATATGTGGTGGCTGTGTGGGTAGGCAATGCCACAGGCGAAGGACGTCCCACCCTCACAGGGGCTACCTATGCCGCTCCGGTAATGTTCAGTATCTTCAACGCCCTCCCTCCTACTTCGTGGTTTTCAGAACCCTTAGACGACCTGCGCGAGGTATCCGTCTGTGCCAATTCTGGTTTCCTTGCCAAACCCGAATGCACTAAGCAAACAGTACTCAGCAATCTCGCTCCTAAGGAAGTAGGACAATGTCCTTATCATAAGCTCGTACACCTCGACCGTGACGAGCAGTACCAAGTAAACACCTCGTGTGAGTCTCCACAAAACATTGTAAACAAAGCGTGGTTCGTGTTACCTCCCGTAATGGAATGGTATTACAAACAGCAACACATTCACTACAAGCCACTTCCTCCCCTACGTCCCGATTGCACACAAGGCAATCTGCAAAGGGGCTTGGATTTCGTTTACCCCAAACACCAAAGCGTACTCTACACCACTAAAACTTTTGGAGGCGAGCAACAACCCTTTATAGCGAAGGCTGCCAATCGCGAAGGCAAGGTTTTTTGGTATTTAGACGATGCTTTTCTCGGCACCACCGAAACCTTTCACGAAATGAATATCTTTGCCCCCAAAGGCAATCACACCCTGCGTATCATCAACGAAAAAGGCGAAGAAAGAGCCATTACCATTATATGCCGATAGCCCAATTTACTAATTTTCTAATTTGCTAATTTATCAATTTACCAATTTATATCCGTCTTTCCTTAATTGCCTGTTGTCCTACAACCTTTGGCAAAGTTAAATACATTTAACCTTTCCGTCACTAATTCCCCCTTTGAAGATAACCAGCAACAGCTGAGTATGTGAGAAGGAAGATATTTTCACCACATTACCTTCGACTTTTTCATCACTACATTCCCCCTCTCCTTGGGAGAGGGACGGGGTGAGGATTCTCTTTCTTTCGCCTCGAAACCCCGTTTTTAACATTTTTTGCACTGTTGTATCATATTATGAATCAACCTTTTATATACCCTTCCTATACCAATCGTCCAAGATTCGTATAAGCTTCCTATAAGCTCTCTATAAGCTACCCCCACCCTTCTCATAGCCTTTTTTTATTAAAAACTCTCCCTCCCTTCTTCCGAACTTCTCCGATATCTTCCGAATCCCTCAACCCTCTACATTTGCTAATCTGCTAATTTAACAGCCCGTGTGGCTCACACTGCCTGTGCGGCTCGCACCTTTGGCAAAGTTAATCTCTTCTAGTTCAAGCTTGTAACTCGCACCCCATTTGCTAATTTTCTAATTCTCTCATTTTCTAATTTGCTAATTCTCTAATTATTTGTACTTTTGCACTACTCAATCGACAATTTGAACTAATGATTACACAATTACAAGGAAAACTCGTAGAAAAGAACCCTACTCACGTAGTGATCGACTGCCACGGGGTGGGCTATTTTGTAAATATCAGTCTGAATACTTATTCAGCGCTACCCGAAGGCGAAGCCATTAAGCTATACACTTATCTGCAAATAAAAGAAGATGCCCATACACTCTATGGTTTCCTCACCAAAGCCGAACGCGAAGTGTTTGTATTGCTTCTTTCGGTATCGGGAGTAGGTGCTAGCACTGCCCGTACGATGCTCTCAGCACTTACCGCTGCACAAGTGCGCAGTGCTATCATCAATGGCGAGGTTGCTACCATTCAAGCAGTAAAAGGTATAGGTGCTAAAACAGCCCAACGGGTAATATTAGACTTAAAAGATAAAATGCTCAAGCTCCAAGACTTTGAAGAGGTGCCGATGAACGCTGTAAGCTCCCACAAAGAAGAAGCGCTTGCTGCCTTAGAAGTATTGGGCTTTATGCGCAAACAAGCCGAAAAAGTAGTCGATATCATTATCAAATCGAGTAGCGAAGAGCTTTCAGTAGAAGAAATTATCAAGCAAGCCCTCAAACGCTTGTAAAAAAATTCATCATTCGTAATTTGTCATTCGTAATTATTTTCGTATCTTTGCCCGCTAATTGATTGGTAAAATGAAATATATCTTATATATACTCTTGGCTTTCACCGCTATAAGTTGTGGCATCTACAACTTTACAGGAGGAAGTACAGGCGATGCAAAGACTTTTCAAGTAAACTTCTTTCGCAACGATGCTCCCTTGGTAGAACCTGGCCTCGACCGCGATTTTACCATCGCCCTACAAGATTTGATTAACAACCAAACCAACCTCAGCCTTACCGATCGCAATGGCGACCTGGTGTACGAAGGCGAAATCGTAGAGTTTAACATTACCCCTATGACGGCTACCGCAGGACAAACCGCTGCCCAAAACCGTGTAACCATAGGCGTAAATGTGCGCTTTACTAATCATAAAGAAGATAAAAAAGACTTTGAAAAACGCTTTTCTTTTTACTATGATTATCCTGCTGCTACGCAATTCAACTCAGTAAAAGGCGAAGCTATCCCACAGATATTCGAGCGTATCACCCAAGATATTTTCAACGCCTCATTAGCAGATTGGTAAATCAACAAATCGGCATATTGATAAATCGACAAATTAGCACATTGACTGTAAAGGAATTCATAGAGATTATTAGACATCCCTACACTATCAACGATGATCAAGTATATGAACTCGATGAAATAGTGAAGGAATATCCCTATTTTCAAGCAGCAAGGGTGTTACAACTCAAAATATTGCATTCTGAAGGAAATTACAAATACAACAAAGCTCTAAAACTCGCTGCTGTACACGTAACCGACCGATCAGTATTGTTTGATTTTATCAACTCTAAAACTATTATTCCTGATTTTTCAGCATTGCGCCGTGATTTTGAGCGCATTCGCAAAGCCCGTGAACGCAAAGAAGCTGAAGAAACTGAAAACACCCCACCAAAAGTAAGTTATATCGACCACGAACCACGATCTTACCGCCCCGACTTACCCAATAAATCAATTTTTGAAGAACCTATCTTCCCTGAAGATTTGGTAAATCACCAAGAATTAGCTGATGTTTTTATCGCTAAAGAACCTGAAGAAAAACCAAAAACCGATGCTGACAACATCTCTCAATGGTTAGAAAACATCTCTGAAGAGCATAATGAAGTCGCCTACAAAGACGATAAAGTAGCCGAGAAATTTAAACTCATCGATAAGTTCTTAGAAAGCAATCCCAAGATTGAAGCCTCAAGAGATTATGTATCCAACGTAAATTTAGCCGATGAAGTAAAGTCTGACCCTAAACAATTAATGACCGAAACATTGGCGCAAGTATATGTAAATCAGCGCAAATTCAAACAAGCTATTCAGGCTTATGAAATATTAATTTTGAAAAATCCAAAAAAAAGTGCTTACTTTGCAGCCCAAATAGAAAATATTAAAAAATTACAGCAAAATAATTTATAAGAAAAATGACAACATTTAACATCTTTTTAGTGCTCATTGTGATAGTATGTTTACTACTCGCTTTGGTTATTATGGTACAAAACCCTAAAGGAGGCGGACTTTCTTCTACTTTTGGAGGTAACACCCAAGTAGTAGGAGGCGTAAAGAAAACAGGCGACTTCCTCGAACGCAGTACTTGGACTTTTGCTACTGCTTTAGCTGTGCTTATCCTTATTGCTAACACCTTAATAGCCAACAATAATAATGGTGTGACTGGCGACTCTAAATTATTAGATGGCAGCACCCCCGCTGCTCCAGTAAACCAACTCAATCAGCAAGCACCCGCTAACAACAACGCTACTCAACAAGTGCCTGCTACTCCTGCCACATCTTCTAATACAGGAAACTAAACTGACAAAAAGTCAGTTATTTCAGATTGGCACACTTTCTGAAATATCCTCTTCGATTTTTTATAAAGGGAATTAAAATACTAAACAAAAGGTTGAAAACAGAACTTTGACAAGGTTTTTAAAACTTTGTCAAAGTTTTCTAACACCTAACTTCTTATCCCTAACTTTCTAAGTAAACAAATATTTAAAAACTAAACAATAATGGCAAAATTGAATATCAAACCTTTAGCTGATAGAGTAGTGATTGAGCCCGCAGTGGCCGAAACTACTACTGCATCAGGTATTATCATCCCTGATACTGCAAAAGAAAAACCTCAAAAAGGTACCGTTGTAGCCGTAGGTGCAGGTACTAAAGATAACCCTGTTACCCTAAAAGTAGGTGATACTGTACTCTATGGCAAATATGCTGGTACTGAACTCAAATTAGAAGGTAAAGACTACCTCATTATGCGTGAAAACGACGTATTAGCAGTTATCTAATCTTAAACATTAAAAATTAGAAAAAATGGCAAAAGACATTAAATTTGATATAGACGCTCGCGAAGGTCTTAAACGCGGCGTTGATGCATTAGCTAATGCAGTAAAAGTAACCTTAGGTCCTAAAGGACGTAACGTAATTATTAGCAAATCATTCGGTTCTCCTCAAGTAACTAAAGATGGGGTGAGCGTTGCTAAAGAAATTGAATTAGAAGACGCTCTCGAAAATATGGGCGCTCAAATGGTAAAAGAAGTAGCTTCTAAAACTAACGACCTCGCTGGTGATGGTACTACTACCGCTACTGTTTTGGCTCAAGCCATCGTAAAAGAAGGACTCAAAAACGTAGCTTCTGGCGCTAACCCAATGGATTTGAAACGCGGTATCGACAAAGCTGTTGTAAAAATCGTAGAACACTTGGCTAAACAAGCTAAAGAAGTAGGTTCTTCTTCTGAAAAAATTAGACAAGTAGCTTCTATCTCAGCTAACAACGATGATACTATCGGAGAACTTATCGCTCAAGCATTCGAGAAAGTTGGTAAAGAAGGGGTTATCACCGTAGAAGAAGCTAAAGGTACTGATACTTACGTAGACGTAGTAGAAGGTATGCAGTTTGATCGCGGTTACCTCTCTCCTTACTTCGTTACCGATTCTGAAAAGATGGTAGCTGAACTCGATCACCCTTACATCTTGTTGTACGACAAGAAAATCTCCACTATGAAGGACTTGCTTCCTGTATTAGAGCCTGTAGCACAATCTGGCAAACCACTTTTGATTATCGCTGAAGATATCGATGGGGAAGCTTTGGCTACCTTAGTAGTGAACAAATTGCGCGGTACTCTTCGCATCGCTGCTGTAAAAGCTCCTGGTTTTGGCGACCGTCGCAAAGCTATGCTCGAAGATATCGCTATCCTTACGGGGGGTACTGTAATCGCTGAAGAAAGAGGATTTACTCTCGAAAATGCTACTATTGATATGCTCGGTACTGCCGAAAGAGTAAGCATCGACAAAGATAACACTACCATTGTAAATGGAGCTGGTAAATCTGAAGATATCAAAGCACGCGCAGCCCAAATCAAAGCTCAAATCGAAAATACAACTTCCGATTACGATCGTGAAAAACTACAAGAACGTTTAGCTAAACTTTCTGGCGGAGTAGCTGTATTATATATAGGTGCTGCTTCAGAAGTAGAAATGAAAGAGAAAAAAGACCGCGTAGACGATGCGCTTCACGCTACTCGTGCCGCTGTTGAAGAAGGTATCGTAGCAGGGGGTGGTATTGCTCTTCTCCGTGCTAAAAACGCTTTAGCAAAACTTAAACCTGCTAACGCCGATGAAGAAACTGGTATTAAAATCATCCTCAAAGCATTGGAAGCTCCTTTGCGCACTATCGTAGAAAACGCTGGTGTTGAAGGTTCTGTAATCGTAGCTCGCGTACTCGATGCTTCAAGAGATGCTTACGGATACAATGCCAAAACAGGTACTTATACCGATATGTTCAAAGCTGGTATCATCGACCCTAAAAAGGTAACTCGTGTTGCCCTTGAAAACGCTGCCTCAGTAGCTGGTATGATTCTCACTACCGAATGCGCTTTAGTTGATATCAAAGACGATAAAGCAATGGCTATGCCTCCAATGGGCGGCGGAATGCCAGGAATGATGTAATTATAAATTCATAGCATTATTATCATATTTTATTAACACGAAAATCGGGGAGAGTTTCACAAGAAACTCTCCCCGATTTTATAATTGATATCAAATGATTAAATACTTTGATAAGCTCTGTGTCCAAATCTCACTCCAAAGAAGAAATTCAAATCTTTAGCTGATTTAGTAAGATTACTCAATATAGTGTTAGAACCTATTACAAAAGGACCTAAACGCAAAGCAAGACCGATATTTGTTTTTGAAATTTGGTTATACGAAAGAGGTAAATAAGCCCCTAAGTACTCTGTTTCTACACGTGGTGTAAGCGAAACTTCATTAGCATAAGCCGCTGTATAAGCATTGCTTTTATTAGTAAGATTGAAACGGGTAGCTAAATTCACAAAGAAAGGTTGCGCTATACGGTAATCTACACTCAAGTTCAAAGAAGTAGGTAAAGATACTTTTATCTTCTCGGTAACTGCAGCGTTATCTCCAAAGGTATTTTTTAGTTTTTCTTCTGATAAGTCATCCATTGTGAGGCTAGCTACACCAGAAGCTGGCATACGATAACGTTGTGAATCTTTAGTAGGTGTATATTGCAATCTTCCAATATCCATTATAGAAACCCCTACTCTCAAATCGTGAGAATTGTTATGACAACGAGGACAACCATCCTTTTTATACTCATAAGTAGCCCCTAAATCAAATCCTACAGTAGACGCTTTAGACTTAAAGTACAAATCGCTCGCATTGATATTATCAGTATCTACTAAACTTGTTCCTCCATTAAGTATTTCTACTACCCCATTGTGAGACTGGATATTAAGTATGGTACTTTTAGTAGATCTATCCACTGTAAGTGAAGCCGTAGCCCCTTCAAAGTTTCTAAAACCTGCATACACATTACCTGAGCCTTGTATTATTTTTAAACTTGCTCCTGCTTTGATAGCATTATGCCCATCAAAATAGAGCTCACCTGCCCAAGAAAATCCTATTTCTGAAAAAATATGCGCTGCTATTTCTTGGTTGTTCAAATTTAACTGATAAGACTGATCCAAGTCTAATTTTTCAGCATCAGTAAAGATTGACTGCAACAGTTTAGCATCAAAGTTTCTCACGTTACCTAATGCACGTACACGAGAAAAAACTCCCACAGTGTGTTGGTCGTTGATTTTCACATAAAGTGAAGGCCCCATCACATCTACATTTACTTTAGCATCAATACGCTCTCTAAGCAAAGGATTATTTGCATCATTACGTGTAAAGTCATTAAAACTTTTAGTAATGTCGGTATCCATTTTGATAGCATTATTCGCCAAACCAAAATTTACCAAAAACAAACTAGCATCCCAAGGGCGCTTACTGCTAATCATATAAGCAGGATTTGCTGTGGTTTGTATCACTCCAGAGTAATAACTCTCTCTAAGCCCTGCAAACGATTGCTGAGCTTCCATCGCTATTGTCGTTAAAAACAAAGCTGATAAAATTACTTTTTTCATTGTATAAAAAGAACATTAAAATTTGTGCGCAAATGTACAACTTTTTATCAAATAAAAAATAAAAAATGTAATTCATTTTGCTCTCTTAATATTTTTATCTACTTTTGTCGCCATAAACATTTTAATTCTAAAAAAGATGAATACACTTAAAACACTATCAACAATAGCTTTTTCATTATTAGTTTTTGGAATAGCTACTGCTCAGGACGAAGGACTTGTGCCTGCCAGCGCCTTGCCTGCCAACGCACAAACTTTTGTAAATCAATATTTTTCTGCTAACGATATCGTTTCGGTATGGCAAGATACTGAAAAAGGTAAAGTAGAAGAATATACTGTACTTTTTGCCGACGGCACTGAAGTAGAATTTCACGCTGATGGCAACTGGAAAGAAGTAAAAGCCCGTAACGGACAAGTATCACCTAAAATCGTTCCTGTTAAAATAGCTAAATACGTACACAAAAAGTTCCCTAAAGCAATGATTAAAGAAATCAAAAAAGGGCGTACCAAATACGAAATCGACCTTACTAACAACGTAGAACTTCTCTTTAACTTAAATGGTAATTTCTTAAAAATTGACGACTAAATATGAAATACTTTTTATTACTCATCGTTGCTACACTTACTTTTAGTGCAGCCTCTGCTCAAAACAAAAAAATAACTTTTAACGATCTTCCGTCTGAAGCTATCAACTATATAGATAATCGCTCCTTAGCTAATGATATTACTTCAGTATGGAAAAACACCAATGACAACATATACACTGTTATTTTTAATGATGGAACTGAAATCGAGTTTAATAACAACGGCGAATGGAAAGAAGCTAAAATAAACAATGAAAAATTTTCAGTATTCTTAGTTCCTGAAAAAGTATTAGGCTATATACAAGCTAATTACCCTCTTGAGTCTGTCAGAAAAGTATCACGCAATCTCGATAAAAAAGGGTACAAAACTGAACTTTCTAATAAAAAAGAACTTAATTTTGACGAAAATTTCAATTTTGTTAAAGCTAGATAATTTCTCTATTGATTGTTCAATCCCTATTGACTTTCTTAAAACTAAACAGTTAAACACTTAAAAAATAGACAACTCAAATGAAACGTTTTTTATTACTCATCGCTGCTACACTTAGCTTTAGCGCTGCATCTGCTCAAGACTCTAAAGTAACTTTTAACGACCTTCCTGCCGATGCTATCAACTTCGTGCGTGAACATTTTCTGGTAGACCATATCGCTTCTGTTTGGAAAGATACTGATTACAACGACGAGGAGTACACTGTTATCTTCCGCGACGGACTTGAAATAGAGTTCAATGGCAACGGCGATTGGAAAGAACTCAAAGCGCGTCACGGCAAAGTACCTGATCACGTAGTACCCGAAAAAATATTGGCTCACGTACGCGCCACCTTCCCTTTTGAATCTATCAAAGAAGTATCCCGCAATCTCACCAAAAAGAGATACGAAGCCGAACTTACTGACGATCAAGAACTCAAATTCGACGATAAATTCAATTTTATTGGAGTAAAATAATCTCCCATTAATTATTAATTGAATGTATGACCTAATCATTATCGGTGGAGGAGCTGCAGGCTTCTTCACCGCTATTAATACCGCCGAAAACCGTCCTGATTTTAAAATTGCTATCCTCGAAAAAAGTAAAAATGTGCTCCACAAAGTGCAAATTTCGGGTGGGGGGCGTTGCAATCTCACCAATGCTATTTTTACCCCTCAAGAACTCGTAAAGAACTATCCGCGAGGCAGTAAGGAACTCCTTAGTCCGTTTCATCGCTTTATGTGCGGTGATACTATGGAATGGTTTGAAGCACACGGTGTTTCTCTCAAAACAGAACCAGACGGTCGTGTATTTCCCGCTTCTAATTCTTCGGAAAGCGTTGTAAACTGCTTTCTCAACGCAATCAAAAAACACCACATTCAAGTCTTCACTCAACAGAACGTACAAGCCCTTTCCCCTACTTCCGAAAGTTGGAAAATCACTACATCTAACTCAACCTATAAGACTCGTAATTTGGTAATTAGCACGGGCAGCAACCCTAAAATATGGCAACTGTTAGCTTCTTTAGGGCATACAATTATCCCCCCTGTTCCCTCACTTTTCACTTTTAACACTTCTACTCAATGGGCAAAAGAGCTCTCAGGAATTGCAGTAAATGCTACAGTACACTTGTTTAGCCAAGGAGGTAAATCGCTCAAAATCACCGAAACCGCTCCACTGCTCTTCACACACAATGGTTTTAGTGGCCCTGCGGTGTTGCGCGCCTCAGCTTGGGGAGCTCGCATATTAGCAGAATGTAACTACCAATGCCTGATGGAAGTGAACTTCACTGCTCACAACAGCGAGACACTTACTTACGACGAAACGCTTCTCTTTTTACAAGATTGCAAACAACAAAACGGACGCAAAACGATGCAAAATTTCACATTGTTTGAACTCCCTAAACGCTTGTGGAATTCCCTTTTAGATAGCGCTGGTATTGCTCCTGCACAACTATGGGCAGAGCTCAACAAATCGCAACTGCACCATCTTGCCAAAATACTTACCCAATGCCGTTTTCCTATAGAAGGTAAAGCTACTTTCAAAGAAGAATTTGTAACAGCTGGAGGGGTAAAACTCTCCGAAATCAACTTCAAAACCTATGAGAGCAAGCTGCACCCTCATCTCTATTTAGCTGGCGAAGTACTCGATATCGATGCTATTACAGGAGGCTTCAACTTTCAAAACGCTTGGACGGGAGGCTATATCATCGCTGAAAATTTTGTAGTAAAAAACAGTAAATAGACTCAAAATCATCTTTGTATCACAAACTTTATCAAAGTTTAAAGACTTTTGCAAAGTAAAATTAACTTATAATCAATTCTCAACACAAAAAAATAATCTCTAATTCTTGCTTCAATTCAAAAAAATATCCTTAACTTTGCCATCGTAATTAATATATAATAAAATAGCAAATTATGGGACTTAAATTTTTAGATGATATAAAAGCAGGCATTCGCAGTGCTTCCCTTAAAAAGGATATCATTTGCTACTACATCAACAATGGCGACAACACTCTTGCCGACCTTGGTAAAGAATTAGATCTCAGCGTGCCCACCGTTACCAAAATGGTAGGTGAACTCATTGACGACGGCATCGTAATGGATTTTGGTAAAATAGAAACCTCTGGAGGTCGTCGCCCCAATATCTATGGGCTCAACCAAAGCTCTGGCTACTTCATCGGGATAGATATATGCCATTCTCACGTAAATATAGGTGTCACCGACTTCAAAGGTGAACTCATCTGTGAAGAACTCTCTATTCCTTTCACCGAATCTCAGCCTCAAGAACGATTTCAAAGACTCTGTGAAATCATCAATCAATTTATTCACAAATCAAAAGTACCCAAACACAAAATCCTCAGTATGGGTATCAATATCTCCGGACGTGTAAACACCCTCACGGGGCATAGTTATAGCAGTTTCTATTTCGATGAACGCCCTCTTACCGAAATGTTTGAGAACGAACTGAATATCAATGTTTCTATCGATAATGATTCTCGTGCAATGACTTACGGTGAATATATCAAAGGATGTGTAAACGGCGAGAAAAACATCTTGTATGTAAACGTTAGTTGGGGCTTAGGGCTCGGCATTATCGTAGGCGGACAGCTATACTATGGAAAATCAGGATTTTCAGGAGAGTTTGGACATATTCCAGCCTTTGGCAACGAAATACTCTGCCATTGTGGCAAAAAAGGTTGTTTAGAAACAGAAGCTTCTGGCTTAGCCTTACACCGCAAGTTCTTGGAAAAACTGCACAGCGGACACTCCTCTTTGCTTACTCAAAAAAACGGATACGACCCCAAAGCACCCGTAAGTTTGAACGACATCATAGAGGTTGCCCTACAAGAAGATATGCTCGCCATTGAGCTGATTGAAGAAATAGGAAACTCTTTAGGCAAACATATCGCGGGGCTCATCAACCTTTTCAACCCCGAATTGGTTGTTATTGGAGGAACACTCGCCTACGCCGGCGACTACCTAATGCTCCCCTTGCGAAGTGCCATTAGAAAATATTCATTAAACTTAGTAAGTCAAGATTCCACTATTAAAGTATCTAAATTGGGTGAAAAAGCAGGACTTTTAGGCGCCAGCCTCCTCGCCCGAAGTAAATTCATCGGATTGATATGAAAGACGAACGATTAGTAGCTTTCGAGCGACTCCTCAACATAATGGACGACCTACGCGCTAAATGTCCGTGGGACAAAAAGCAAACAATGCAGAGTTTGCGCCATCTCACTATTGAAGAAACTTACGAATTAGGCGATGCTATCCTTAGCAACGACCTCCAAGAAGTAAAAAAAGAATTAGGCGACTTGCTCTTGCACATCGTTTTCTATGCCAAAATCGGTAGTGAAACCAACAGTTTCAACATCGCCGATGTAGCTAATGGCGTATGCGAAAAACTCATTGAGCGACACCCCCACATCTACGGCGATGTGCAAGTAAACAACGAGGAGGATGTAAAGCGCAATTGGGAAAAAATAAAACTCAAAGAAGGCAACAAGAGTGTTTTGGGTGGTGTTCCCAAGAGTCTGCCTGCCTTAGTAAAAGCCACTCGCATACAAGATAAAGCTGCTGGTGTAGGTTTTGATTGGGACAATATCGACGATGTTTTTGCAAAAATAAAAGAAGAAATAGATGAGCTACACTCTGAAGTAAAAGCCCAACAGCAAAGCAATATAGAAAGTGAGTTTGGCGATGTGCTGTTTAGCCTCATCAACTATGCTCGTTTTTTAAAGGTAAACCCCGAAGATGCCTTAGAGCGCACCAATCGCAAGTTTATTGCACGTTTTCAGTACTTAGAAGAAAAAGCTACGGCACAAGGCAAATCGCTCAAAGATATGACCTTGCAAGAAATGGAGACCTATTGGCAAGAAGCCAAAAACCTATAAAACAACAAAACTATGACCACAGATTTAGACATCTTAGACAAAGAGTTCAAAGCCAATATTCATCCCCGTGTATTTTGGGACTGCCGCTTTGAAGATCTTAGCTTAAAAAAAAACAAGTACTTTATGATTGCTCGCACCCTAATGCGTGGCACTGATAAGGAAATACATTTCATCGAAAGTCTTTTTTCTCTAGATGATATTCTAAAAGCAGTAGAACGCTCTCCTGAAGTTGATGCTGTATGTAGAAATTATTACAGATATATTTATAATTATGTTACTAAAAGACAGCAAAGCCATAGAAGAGCCTCAAAAAAAACTGCTTAGAAAACTGATGGAGTTAGAACTTCTCTCTGATTATTGTTTAGTGGGGGGTACTAATTTAGCTTTTCGATATGAACATCGTATTTCAGTTGACTTAGACATCTTTAGATACAACAAAAATTCAAGTAAAGATGCTAATACTGCTCTTTTTGGAGAGATTAAAAATATTTTTGGAGATAATGTTTATTTAAATAGTATTTCTAAAATAGGAGTTTTTATGTATATTGATCATATCAAAGTTGATATTATAGAATATCCTTACTCTTTTTTCAATATTGAAACTATTGATGGAATTCGTTTAGCTTCTAAAGAAGATATTTGTGCAATGAAAATGAATGCTATCGTAGGTAGGGGGTCTAAAAAAGACTTTTATGATTTACATCAACTATTAAAAGAATATAATCTTGATGAAATACTTGAATTATATAAAAGGAAGTATAACATCAATAATATGCAAATGATAATGCGTTCTCTTATTTATTTTGATGATGCCGATAATGAAGAATTTGAAAACAATAATGTCATTAGTCTTCAGAAAGAAACTTGGAATATTATCAAAAAAAATATAAGAACCGTCTATAACAAATTACTAAAAAAAAGCACTCCACTAATATAATTATAATGGCAATACAAAAACCAAGCATACCGAAAGGTACTCGCGACTTTTCACCTACTGAAGTAGCTAAACGCAACTTTATTATTAACACTATCAAAAATGCTTTCAATACCTTTGGATTTCAACCTATAGAAACCCCAAGTTTTGAAAACTACAATACCCTAATGGGCAAATATGGCGAAGAAGGTGACCGTCTTATCTTCAAGATACTCAATTCAGGCGATTTTACACAAGGAGTAAACCAAGAAGATTGGGAGGCTAAAAACCCTCAAAAACTCACTCCTCAACTCTCCGAAAAAGCCCTTCGCTATGATCTTACAGTTCCTTTTGCTCGCTATGTAGTACAACACCAAAGCGAACTAACTTTCCCTTTCAAACGCTATCAAATACAACCTGTATGGCGTGCTGACCGTCCACAAAAAGGACGTTTTAGAGAGTTCTACCAATGTGATGCCGATGTAGTAGGCAGCACCAGTTTGTGGCAGGAAGTGGAGTTCGTACAACTCTACGACACTGTATTCACAGCCCTCAATCTCAAAGGGGTAACTATCAAAATGAACAACCGAAAAATCCTTAGTGGCTTTGCCGAAATGATAGGTGAAAGCGATAAACTCACCGATTTTACGGTTGCTCTCGACAAACTTGATAAAATAGGCGAAGAGGGTGTGATCAAAGAAATGAAAGAAAGAGGTATTAGTGAGGAAGCTATTGCAAAATTGCAACCTATCTTCACTCTCAAAGGAACAGTTACCAAAAAACTATCTGCCCTAAAAGAGATTCTCAAAAGCTCGGAAACAGGTTTGAAAGGTGTAGAAGAATTAGAGTTTATAGCCCAACAAATAGCCCAACTCGGTTTACAAACAGCTATCTTAGACCTCGATGTTACCCTCGCTCGCGGACTCAATTACTACACGGGAGCTATCTTTGAAATTGGAGCTCCTGCAGGTGTGCAAATGGGCTCTATTGGTGGCGGTGGACGCTACGACGACCTCACCAGTATTTTTGGACTCAAAGGTATCAGTGGGATAGGTATTTCTTTCGGGTTAGACCGCATCGGGTTGGTGATGGAAGATCTGAATCTTTTCCCTGAATCGCTCAACAGTACTGTAGAGGTGCTTTGTATCAACTTTGGCGATGCTGAAGCGCTACAGAGTATGAAACTGCTTAAAGCATTGCGTCAACTTGGCAAAACTGCAGAGCTCTACCCCGATGCCGCCAAGATAAAGAAACAGATGGAGTATGCTAACAAGCGTAATATTCCTTATGTGGTGATTATAGGCGAAAGCGAACTCGCTAAAGGTACTTTTGTACTGAAAAATATGTTAGAGGGCACTCAAAAAGAATGTAGCCTCAATGAAGTAAGCAATGCTTTATTTCAGTAGTAGTACGACAAACAATTAGAAAATTTTATAGACTTTGTCAAAGACCGTAGCTCGGTAGGCTTTAAGGACTTTGACAAAGTTTTTTTTGTGTAAGTCGCACAGACTAATTTTATTTATTTTTCATTGTATTGATGGCACATTTTAAAGCTAATACGCTTCCCAAATGTACCCCTTCGTGCGAAATATTGAAGTAAATCGCTTCTTCAATGGTATTGAGTTCATACTCTATACCTGTTACATAATGGTTATAATGCTTAAAAATTCCTTTGTGATAATCCGTTTCGAGTAAATCTACAGTGCGGATGAGGAGTTGCTGTAGTTCCTCTATCTCGGCAGCAGTAGGAATATGCCCATCGGGGATGGTGCCTTTGCGATAACGCTCTACAAATTCAGGGGTGAGATAAGTAGGCAGGTCGCTATTGGCATAACAATAATTTTGCTGGGTAACTACGCAGTGAGCGAGATTCCACAAGATATTATTTTTAAAGCCCGCAGGAATGATTGCCAATTCTTCTGGGGTAAAGCTATTGAGCAATTTGAGTTGTCGCTCACGCAATTTTCGGTATAAGGTAAATACTTCTTTCATATATTTAAAAATCAAAATCAAAGTCGTTAAGTTCGTCTAATTTGGTATTTTCTTCTTCCGTAAGCACTTCTTGCAAAAGTTCGGCTGTTGCTTCTTTTCCAGTCCCCCAAAGGTCTCCTAATAATTCAGCTATACTATTCTTTTGGTTAGGCTCAAAATCGGCGAAAGCACGGCGCAAGAACACTACTGAGCGCATAAACTGTTCTTCGTCTAATTGGCGTACATAATTATCTAACTCTTGCCATATAATTGTACGCGATAACAATGCGTATCTATTTCTTCCAGAAAATCCTTCAAACCACGATGCTCCTAAATCGGCGGGAACACCTGCTGAAAGGCGGCGTGATACCTCACGTGCGCATTCTTCTTCAGTTGTTAAATTGTGTTCTAACAATATTGCAAAGGCTACCCCTGATAATTTGGTATTTACATCGTCGCGCCACGCAAGGTGAGTAAGTTCTTTTTGCCACGTTTCGGTATCTACAAGCTCGTATTGTTGTTCGGAGATGAACTCCATTGTATTTATCGCTTCTACGATTGGTTTAGAGGCTTTATCATCACAAGATGAAGCATCTATCAATAATAGAGAAGCGCGCAAAAAGAGTTGTTGCAAGATAGGTTTCAGCGGTTCGAGGTTAAACTGACGCAAATCGCCATACTGAATGAGCATTGAGAGTTCGTGAGCAGCAAAAGCAGTTTCGGCAAAATTATTACTATCTACCAAAAGGCTTTGCAAAGTGCTGAGTGCATTGCCAAAAATATGCGTAAGCTGACATTCGCAAGCCTGCCTGATGATTTTGGCTACTACCGAAAGATCGGTTGCTTCGCTCAGTTGTTCTTTGAGTATAAAGGCAGCTGCAATTTCAAGTGTTTCACCTTTGAGGTTAGCTTCAACGATTTCTATTTCTACTTCAGGACTCCATTGCAACACCCATTTCTCTGCCCACGAGGCTTTGTCTTGTTGTATGCGTTGTTGGGTAGCAAAGTGAATTCCCAAGACTTCCAAACGGTGGAGGAAAGTAGAGCGATTTAGGTCGATGAAAGCAGCGTATTTGGTTTTTACTTTGAGGTTTTCGCGGAGGTCAAGAGAGAGGTCTTGTGCTACTGCCGATTTGTAGTTGGTGAGTTTCAAGCGTTTCAGCTCCTGATTCATATCCTCCTGCACGGGCGTTTGGCTCACCCCTTCAGGCAATGCCCCGATAGCTGTACCTATATCTACTTTGTTGATAGCTTCGGCTACCAAGGAGAGTCCACCGCCACCAAAGCAAGTTACTACTGCATCGTGGAGGTCTTCGAGTACGGGATAAGTACCGCCTTTCATCGCGGAGAGCACATTGGCGAGTCGCACGGCTTCAATTACGCTGGCAGAAGAGGCATTTTGTCCTTGATTGCGGAGTATTTTGGCTACCTTGGTAAGATAGGTTGCCGCGAGTTTATCCATTGTATTGGTTTGCATCGCGCACCACATCAGTTCAAAGTAGTAAGGCGCCATATTGCCTGCTCCGTACCCCGTACGGTTGCTGAGGCGGAGGTAGGAATAAGGCATTAGAGTAAGTTGAGCAGTAGCTTTGGGGAGTTTTTTAAGCTCGTCGTCGGTCATTAGAGGTAGGTTATTTTGGATACCTAACAAATGGTAAGCTCCAACGATCACTACTATTTCTTCGGGTTTGAACTCGGTGCAAGCTTTGGCAATTTCGCGTTTCATATACGCCTCGCGAATAAGGTTATACGAAAAGTCAAACGGTGCTTCTTCGCATTCTTTATCTACTACCATTTGGCGCATTTCGCCCGACTGCAATGCCAAAGCGGGGGCGAAAGTATCGGTATTGAGATTGTGTTCGTAATGGCGTTCCCAATAGTTTTCGTAATCGGTTTCGTCAACCTGTTCGGCGAGTTGTTTGTAGAGTGTATTGTGATACTTATAGAACTCACGTGCTTTTTCGCCTTCCTCGTCGGAGGGTTGTTCTTGGCGGAGTTTGAGCATATTTTCGGTAGGCAAGTCGATAAACCTAAGGGTGACTTTCTTTTTTACGCCCCAGCATATCGCTTGGTACTCAGGAGAATAAGTAGCAAAAGGATAAAGCACCGTTTCTATGGGTAGTTCGGTGGTATACCCCAACATTGCGATAGGCGGTTTCACCCCTTTCTGAGCGATTTGAGGCATCAGAGGGGTGGCATCAGCAGGACCTTCGATAAGGATACATTTAGGTTTATTTTTTTCTAAGAAATCCAAGAGGTGATAGGCAGCTGATGGCGACAAGTGTCGTACACCGAAGAAGTGAAGATTATTCATAATAAGTGAAAGTACGTTCTATAATTTGTCGGGGGTCGCCATTGATGAAGGTCGTTTTGGCAATCCAATTACCTTGAGTATCGTATTTATACTCATAAGTTGCTACATTTTTCTGTTTTTTAGGCAGTTTGGTTTCTGCTTGTAGTTTCACACAATCTCCTTTGGCGTTGTATTTTTTTGTAGTGGTACTCACTAAGTTATTATCTTTATCATACACACGATTGCTCAAGAGTTGGTGTTGTTTGTTAAACTTATTCTTTACTATTTGCAACAAGTTACCTTGCGCATCGCTATAGCGCATTTCCAGAGGATCACCTTGTTTGTTATAAGTATAAGTTACCACAGATTCTAACTGATTAGCGCGATAAGTTTCTTCTTTGAGTATTTGTCCTTCAGCATTTACCTGATAAGTGTAATGTGATTTGAGGAAGCCCCCAGGAGAGTAGGTAGCATCTTTGATGAGGTAGCCTTGAGGGTTGTAGACATAAAGGGTTTTATCGGAGTTGTAGCGAGTTTCAAACAATTGACCTTGAGGATTATAGTAGTAGTCCATACGGCTATAAAGGTCACCGTTCTTGAAGAAGAAACGAGTTTGGGAGAGGAAACCTTTAGGGTTAAAATCTTTTTGAAGGTTTTCGAGGTTAGCGATTTTGTTTACCGTATCCAAATCGGCATCGACAGCAGATTTGACAAAAGATTTCCCTTGAGCAGTTACTAAATAAGGAATACTTCGCATCGTTTTCACCTTAGCTTTGAGTCCTGAGAGTTCCCAATCGGTAGGGTTTTGCTGTTGAGCAAAGAGAGTAGCTGTAGCTACCAATAGCATAGAAGTTATTAGATATTTCATCAGTTTTTTAGTTTTTAGTTGTGCAAAGGTACAAATTAATTTATTATTATGCAAATAAGGATTTAGGAGATATAATTTAGGTAATAGGATTTAGAAGATAGTGTTTTGGCACGGTTATTGTGACTATTTTATTCGTAAAACAAACTTATTTATTTTAATTTTTATACTATGAAAAAGTTTTTAACATTTGTATTTTTAGCATTTTTTGGTGTAATGGCTTATGCCCAAGACGCTGAGATTTCTTTCAAATCTGAAGAAATTGACTACGGTAACATCAAACAAGGTGCCGACGGCGTGCGTGTGTTCGAATTTACTAACACTGGTAAAGCACCGCTCGTAATTACTAACGTAGCTTCTTCTTGCGGTTGCACTGTTCCTTCTTGGACAAATCAACCTGTAGCACCTGGAGCTAAAGGGAAAATTGAAGTAAAATACGACACTAATCGTGTTGGCCCAATCAGCAAAACGATTACTGTAACTTCTAACGCTAAAAAAGAGCCTGTAAAAGGTTTGCGTATCAGAGGAAATGTTCAATAATCCATAACTATTTATATTTTAATTACTCCCTAAGTCGCCTGCCACTCCTCATTAGTAGGCGACTTTTTTTGTGTTAAACTTTTGTAAAAAAGACAATTGTAAATATTTTTTATTTACTTTTGCACTGTAAAACTAAATAATATTATCAAATATGAAATTACGTACAATCACTTTATTTGCTGGGCTTTTAGTAGCTCAGGTATCTTTAGCCCAAGTAGACGAAATGGGCACTATGACCGATACTACTATTCCAGTAGTAACCAATGTTGAGCAAACAACTTCTGAAGCAGACCTTAAAACTCAAAAAGAACAGCTTAAAGCACAACAAAAATTACAAAAAGAACAAGAAAAAGCGCTAAAAGCTGAAGAAAAAGCTGCTAAAGAAAAAGAAAAAGCTGAAAAAGAAGCTAAAAAAGCTCAAGAAAAAGCTAAAAGAGAACAAGAAAAAGCTGAAAAAGCTAAAGCTAAGGCAGAAAAAGAAGCTCAAAAGAAAAAAGAAAATTTGAACAAAGCTAACAGTGAAGTTGCTAAAGTAGAAACTAAAATAGCAAAAGCTAAAACTGATTTAGCGAAAGAGCAATCTAAATTTGATATGAAGAAAGCTAAAGGTACTCTTTCTCCTCAAGACGAAGCTAAGCTAAAAGGTAAATTGCTTGACAAACAGCAAAAAATCAACAGTCTTGGTCTTGATCTTATCAAAGCTAAAGAAAAAGTAAACAAATACTCTATGTAAGATATTTTTTACTAAAAAAGAGGGTTATCGCAGCGATAACCCTCTTTTTTATTATAATCATTTTTTAAAACTCGGCGCTTTGTGGAGTACGTGGGTAAGGAATCACATCTCGAATGTTAGTCATTCCTGTAGCAAAGAGTACCAAACGTTCAAAACCAAGACCAAAACCACTGTGTACAGCTGTACCAAATTTGCGAAGGTCGAGATACCACCAGAGCGTTTGCTCATCCATATTGAGGTCGGCGATTTTTTGTTTGAGTACATCGTAACGCTCTTCACGTTGCGAACCTCCAACTATTTCACCAATACCAGGGAAGAGGATATCCATAGCGCGTACTGTTTTACCATCTTCATTCAAGCGCATATAGAACGCTTTGATATTCGCTGGATAATCGTAGAGAATTACAGGGCACTCGAAGTGTTTTTCTACTAAGTAACGCTCGTGTTCGCTTTGCAAATCTACTCCCCATTCGTTTACAGGATATTGGAATTTCTTCTTTTTGTTGTGATTGCTATTTTTGAGAATATCAATTGCTTCAGTATAGCTCACACGTTTAAACTCATTGTGAATTACAAATTCGAGTTTTTCAATAAGCGACATAGAACTGCGCTCGTTTTGCGGTTTGGTTTTTTCTTCTTCTAAGAAACGTTTATCGAGAAACTCAAGGTCGTCACGACGCACTTCTAAAGTATATTTGAGTACGTATTTGATAAAATCTTCAGCTAAATTCATATTGTCAATAAGATCGTAGAACGCCATTTCGGGTTCTATCATCCAGAATTCAGCTAAGTGACGTGAAGTATTAGAATTTTCGGCACGGAAAGTAGGACCAAAAGTATAAATCTTGCCGAGCGCCATTGCAAAGGTTTCTCCCTCTAACTGACCAGATACAGTGAGGTTTGTTTCACGACCAAAGAAATCTTTTTTATAATCTACTTCACCATTTTCGGTAAGTGGTGGATTTTTAGCATCCAAAGTAGTTACACGGAACATCTCTCCAGCACCTTCGGCATCACTACCGGTGATAATAGGTGTATTCACATAGAAAAATCCGTTGTCCTGAAAGTATTTATGTATAGCAAAAGCCAAAGTAGAACGCACGCGCATCACAGCACTAAAAGTATTAGAGCGCACACGCAAGTGAGCATTTTCGCGCAAGAACTCCAATGAGTGTTTTTTAGGCTGGATAGGATATTCTTCGGGATTGCTATCACCTAAAATCACTACCTCGGTAGCTTGTAACTCTACCGATTGACCTTTACCTTGACTTTCTACTAATTTCCCTTTTACTTCAATAGCTGCCCCTGTGGTAATGCGTTTGAGTATATCGGGGTTTGTATTTTCAAAATCTACTACTACTTGGAGGTTATCGATAGTAGAGCCATCGTTGAGGGCTATAAATCGGTTGCTGCGAAAGGTACGCACCCAACCTTTGAGGGTAATTTCCTCGTGTATGCTTTTTCCGTTTTGTAATAATTGTTTGATATATAACATAATAATTAATTTATCAATTTTCAAATTTGGATTTTACTTTTTCGGCGAGTTGCTCACCCGTATGTTCGTTTATTTGAGTGAGAATTTCTTCTATTACAGCCGCTTTTTTACCATCTTCACTCCACAATCCGCCTTTAAAATACACTTTTTGTTGTCCGTCGTACTGAGCAAAAGCTCCGATAGGTGCTGTACAACCGCCTTCTAAAGCGCGGAGGAAAGCGCGTTCCACCTGTGTTGCTGTATATGTATTACCATCGTGAATGCGTAAGAGTATATTTTGCAACGGCACGCTGTCTTCGCGTGCAACCACCATTATAGCCCCTTGTGCGGGAGCGGGAAGCATCCAATTGAGTCGCAAGTGATTTTCAGGTAGTTTATTAATGCGTTCCAAGCCTGCTGCTGCAAAGATAGCCCCATTCCAAGGGTTATCGGAGAGTTTTTGCAAGCGAGTATTCACATTGCCGCGCAAGTTTTCTATATTGTGATGTGGATAGCGGTACAACCATTGTGCTTTGCGTCGCAAACTGCTGGTAGCGATGGTTGCTATTTCGGCATCTAAAAACGAAAGATCACCTTTGTAGACCAACACATCGTGAGGATTCCCGCGCTTGAGTACTGCTCCTACTACAATCCCGCTGGGTAAAGCTGTAGGCACATCCTTCATACTATGTACTGCTATATCTATCTCACCGTTGAGCAGGGCAATATCCAAGGCTTTAGTGAAGATACCTGTAACTCCCATTTCGTAGAGTGGTTTGCTGAGTTCTATATCGCCGTGAGACTTAGTACTAACTATTTCAGTGGAGTATCCTAAAACTTCTAATTGGTGTTGTACGGTTTTAGCTTGCCAAAGAGCCAACTCACTATCACGCGTACCTATACGAATTGTTTTCATTACATATTTCTTTATCGGGGGCAAAGGTAGCAATAATTTGTCAATTAGCCAATTTGATAATTAGCAAATTACATAAGAGATTTTTTCGAGATAGAGAGATTTCACCTTTTCGTCGACAAAATTAACCTTTTCGTCGATAAAGTTTGTTTTCCCCTATCTTTACAAGCTATCTTTGCATCAGCTAAATGATAAAAAATGGTTATTAAACTGTAAAGAAGAGGGTGATAATTTTCATCGTACTATCCTAATATCTTTTTCACCTTCTTCTTTCATCTAAAAAAACTAAAGACTATGAAAAGAATTTTATACATATCTCTCTTATTTCTCCCTTTATGGACAACAGCGCAATCCAAACAATGGTCGCTAAATGATTGTATCAACTATGCGGTACAGCACAACATCTCTGTAAAGAAAACAGAACTCAACCAGCAAACGGCTGAAATCAACCTCAGTCAGGCAAAGGATAACCGCTTACCTACGGTGAGCGGGTCGGCATCGGCAAACCTCAACAACGGGTCTGCAATCAACCAGATTTCTAACGAACGGGTATCGCGCCGTACGTTCTCCAACAACTTTGGGGTATCAGCCTCTGTGCCTCTCTATCAAGGGAATAAACTGAATCTACAAATAGACCGCAGCAAGCTGTTGCTTGAGCAGAACGAACTCTATGTGCAAGAAGCGAAGAACAACATCACCCTGAGTGTGCTGGAAGCCTACTTGCAAGTGCTTTACAGCTATGAAGGGATTGCAGTAGCCAAAAACACAGCGCTCTCCTCGGCTGAAGAACTCAAGCAAGCACAAACTAAGTTCGCCAATGGCTCGATAGCTAAACTCAGTTTAGCAGAGATAGAAACGCGTCACGCCAACAATGAATACGCTATCATTCAGGCGGAGAATCAGTATGCTAACCGTGTGCTAACGCTCAAACAACTTTTAGAGCTCCCTCCTAATAGCGACTTTGCTATTGCTCTCGACCTTCCTAACGATGAGGATACAACGATTATCCCTAATAAAGACGAGGTATTTGCTCAAGCCAAAGAAACGCTCCCTAACTTAAAAATCTATCAATCACAGCAAAAGATAGCTAAAAAGGATATCAAAATAGCTAAAGCGGGTTATGCCCCTACCCTATCGCTACAAGCAGGCGTAAACACTGGTTATTCAAACCTCAACGATTTGAGTTATCGCACGCAATTAGATAGTAATTTCGGTCAGACGATAGGAGCTACACTTAATATTCCTATCTTTTCACAAAACAAAAACAAGAACAATGTGAAACTCGCCAAGATTACCCAGCAACAAGCTATTTTGGAAGAACAACAAGCTGAAAAAGAATTGTATGCCAAGATAGAAACTGCTTGGCAGAATGCCACCACTCACCAAGCGCAACAAGCAGCCTCGCGTACGGCTCGCGATAATGCTAAATTAGCTTACGATTTGGCAGTGAAAAAACACGATTTCGGCGGACTCACTAATACTGAACTTCTCGTGAGCCAAAACGCCTACCTCACTGCCGAACAAACGTATTTGCAAAACAAATATATGTCGGCATTATATGTACAGTTGCTGAAGTTTTATATGGGAGTCCTCCCCCTAACCCCCTCCCAAGGAGAGGGAATGTAGCGATGCTCATATTTCTGAAAAAATAATCTAAAGAACTTTGTCTAACAACTAATGACTAACAACTAAATACAATGAAAAAACACATCAAAAAAATTATTATTATTGCGCTATTAGCGGTAGTGGCTTTTGCGGCATATCAATTTTTTATGAAGGAAAAACCTACCCTTATTCTCCTCCAAACCGATGAGGTTACCCAAGGTGATGTTACTACCGAAGTAACTGCTACGGGTAGTGTGCAACCGGTAGACGAGGTAGAAGTAGGTACGCAAGTATCAGGGTTGGTGAGCAAAATCTATGTGGATTACAACAGCCAAGTAAAGAAAGGACAGCTATTAGCGGAACTCGACAAGACCAATCTACAAGAGAACGTTATCAATGCTACGGCTAACTACAATTCAGCACTCAATGAGCTGAATTATTACCGTCAGAATTACGAGCGTCAGCAAAAAATGTACAATGCCCAAGTGATTAGCAAATCGGACTACGAGCAAGCGTTGTATCAGTTTAACAATGCGAAGAGCAATGTAGCACAACGCCTTACGACCCTCAATCAGGCGAAAACCAATTTGGGGTATGCCAATATTTATTCGCCTATCAATGGAATTATCCTCAGCAAAGAAGTTGAAGAAGGACAAACTGTAGCCGCCTCAATGAGTGCGCCTACGCTCTTCAAAATAGCCAAAGACATCAAGCGTATGCAGGTGGAGGTGAATGTAGATGAAGCCGATATAGGACAAGTGAAAGTAGGACAACGCGTGAGTTTCACCGTAGATGCTTACCCTCAAGAGGAGTTTTTGGGGAAGGTAACCCAAGTGCGCTTATCGCCTACCACCTCATCAAACGTAGTAACTTATACAGTGATAGTAGAGGCTGAAAACCCTGATGAAAAGCTCAAACCAGGACTTACCGCGACCATTGCTATTTATACTAATGAACTGAAAGGCGTAACTATTGTCCCTGCCAAAGCTATCAACTTCACTCCTGATACCGATGTGTTACTACAATATTACGCTCAAAAAGGTATTACAGCTGAAGTTCCTAAAGTACAACACGGCAAGGGCAAACAAAAATACGTATGGGTAGTGAACACCGATGGTAGTCTTGCCCAAAAAGCCATAGCCATAGGTAGTAATGATGGTATCAACGTACAAGTAGTGAGTGGACTCAACGTTGGTGAGAAAGTAGCCACTAACCTGCAAGGCGACCGCCCGCAAGTGGCTGGAGGCGACAGTAAGAACAGCGATAGCAGCAGTCCGTTTATGCCAAAACGCCCTAATAGAAACAATTCAAAAGCTAAATAGATGAAAAAAGCCATTATAGATATACGCGATATGAAGCGCAACTTCCAGATGGGCAACGAGACGGTACACGCCCTGAAAGGCATCAACCTGACCATCAGAGAAGGCGAGTTTGTAACCATTATGGGACCGAGTGGGTCGGGTAAATCAACTTTGCTCAACATATTAGGGTGCTTAGACCGCCCCTCTTCTGGTGATTACATTTTAGATGGTATCTCGGTGAAAGATATGAGCAAGAACGATTTGGCACATATACGCAACACGAAAATAGGTTTTATCTTTCAGTCGTATAACCTATTAGCCCGTACCTCAGCCATTGAGAATGTAGAACTCCCGCTGATGTACAACCCTAAAGTATCAGCCAAAGAACGCCGTGAGCGCGCTATCGAAGCCCTTATCAGTGTGGGGTTAGAAAGCCGATTGAACCACTTGCCCAGTGAGCTCTCAGGGGGACAGCAACAACGGGTAGCCATTGCGCGCTCCCTTGTAAATCACCCCGTAATCCTTCTCGCCGATGAGGCAACTGGAAACCTCGATACCAAAACTTCCTATGAAGTAATGGAGCTTTTTCAACGCCTCAACGACCAAGGTAGCACCATAGGCTTCGTAACCCACGAAGATGATATTGCCCAATTTAGCAAACGCACCGTAGTGCTGAAAGACGGACATATCATCAGTGATAAGGAAGTAACTAATAGGCTAAACGCCAAAGAACAGTTGGCGCAATTGCGAAATACGAATGACGAATGACGGTGCAAGCCGTATAGGATAAATCTTTTTTGATTAAAAATTTGCAGGTTTGAAAATTTGTACTACTTTTGCAAAAAAAATAACAGGTGTTATATTACAGATGTTATAACAAAGTTTTATGCCGAAATCAACAACAATAACTCAGGAAATAATTATAGAAACTGCTTTTGAGATGGTGCGAAAAGAGGGTTTTGCAGTGCTTTCAGCCCGAAATATTGCTAAGCAAATAGGTTGTTCCACTCAGCCCATCTATTGGTGCTATAAAAATATGGATGACCTTAAAGCCGAAATCTGCAAAAAGGCACTGCCCTTCCTGCAAAGTGTAGTACTCAGTTACTCAAAAACAGGCAATACTCTTTTGGATTTAGGACTTGGATACGTGCGGATGGCATACACCGAGCCTGCCCTATTCAAGGCTTTTTATATGGATAATGTTACCAATGTAAAACTTACTGACATTTTTCCAGAAAGTGAGCGAGTGGTAGAAATAATGAAAAATAGTGAGGAATGCAAAAATCTATCCGATGAAGAGCTGAAGAATGACATTGCTAAAGGTTGGATGTTAGCACACGGTATCGCTTCATTGGTCGCAGTGGGTATGCTTGTTTACGACGAAGATAAAATTTTAGAAATATTAAAATAAATCTGCCTTAATATGAGAACCAATAAAAAAACACTTCGGAATGTAATCCTATTTAGCTTGGTAGCCATCTCTTGCGGATGGATAGGCGTTGGAGTAAACCAGTTGCTTGGCGAACCTTCTAATTTAGAGTCTTTGGGATCAGGGATTTTTATTGCTTCTCCTATTGTGTGTATGATTTTGCTCCGCCTTTTGGGTGGCGATGGTTGGAAAGATTTCCCTTTAAAACCTCGTTTCAAGCAAAACACTCGCTGGTATATCTTTGCTATTGCAGTCTATCCCGTGGTTATTGGTATAACACTGTTTGTTGGTAAGCTATTAGGTTGGGTAGATGTGAGCAAGTTCAGTGTTGCTACCTATCTCCCTGTTTTTGCTACTGCATTCTTACCCATTTTTATCAAAAATATCTTAGAAGAGACGGCTTTTCGAGGTTATCTCACTGTAAAAATGGAACAACTCACCAAAAACGAATGGGTGATTTATGTAGTGGTGGCATTCGTCTGTCAAATATGGCACCTGCCATACAATCTCATATTCTTAGACGATGCTTATCAGGCAACCTTTTTCCCTTATAGCAAAGTGTTATTTGTTTTTGTGAGTTTTGTGGTTATTGCTGTTTGGACAATAATGTACACCGAAATTTTCTTTCTCTCGCGTTCACTTTTATTGGTAGTTTTGATGCACTCAATGAAAGACGCTCTTAACCCTCTCATTTCAGAAGGATTTACTGTTATTTCACCCGATAAAACACTTTTAGTATCCCCTCTTTTTGGTCTTATTCCAACATTGATATACTTGGTTATAGGCTTGTATTTAAGAAGAATACGCAAAAGTAAAGAGTGTCTTCATTCATAATAAATAAATCGTATAAACTAAAATTTCAATAATATGAGTTCAAACACTGAAAACCCTGTAAATGTTGCTTCTTGGGATAAGATTTTCCCTAAAAGCGATAAAGTTGAACACAAAAAAGTGTCATTCAAAAACCGCTATGGTATCACCCTTATTGGCGACTTGTATTTCCCGAAAAACAGCGAAGATAAAAAACTTGCTGCCCTTGCTGTTTGCGGTGGTTTTGGAGCTGTAAAAGAACAAGCCTCAGGATTTTACGCCCAAACGATGGCTGAAAGAGGCTTTGTAACCTTAGCTTTCGACCCTTCTTATACGGGAGAAAGTGGTGGAAAACCTCGCAATGTAGCATCGCCTGATATCAATACCGAAGACTTTTCGGCAGCGGTAGATTGCTTAGGAATTCAACTTTTTGTCGATAGAGAAAAAATAGGAATCATCGGCATTTGTGGTTGGGGTGGCTTTGCACTGAATGCTACAGCTATCGATACACGTATCAAGGCTGTTGCCACTATGGTAATGTACGATATGTCACGTGTTTTTAGCAAAGGTTATTTTGATGCCAATACACCCGAAATACGTTTGGAAATGAAACGTTCGCTCAATGCTATCCGTTGGAAGGATGCCGAGGCAGTAACCCCTACTCCAGGTTACCCTATGCCCGACACCCCATCGGATAAAGTACCTGAATTCTTGAATGATTATATTGAGTTTTACAAAACGCCACGAGGTTTCCACGAGCGTTCAGTTTCTAATCACGTTTGGACAGCTACTACCCTGCTTTCATTTATGAATTTTCCACTACTGTCGTATGCCAACGAAATTGAGGTGCCAACCCTTATGATTGCAGGAGAAAAAGCCCATTCTCGCTATATGAGTGAAGATGCCTACAAGTTAATTGGAACTGAGAAAAAAGAACTGCTAATTGTCCCTAATGCACGTCACACCGATTTTTACGACAATCAAGCTGGAGTAATTCCGTTTGATAAGTTGGAGGCGTTTTTTAGTGAGCATCTTCAATAAAATGTATAAAAAACAAGTCTCAAGCTAATGTCTTTGATATATAGCCTTCAACTCATTTCTCGCAACTCATCTTTAAAACTTTAGCTAAGTTAAAAAAAATCAGTATATTTGCGAAAAATTACTTTACAATGAAACACTTATACTTCTTATCAATAGTGTTGTTCTCACTAAACGCTACGGCACAGCTAAAAGATTGCGCCACTTGTGCCACCAAAGTGATTAAGGAACAACAAATCAGCAAATTGAGCATAGATGAATTGCGCTTCCTCACCAACGACCTCTACGCTCGCAAAGGCTATAAGTTTAAAGACTACGAAATAAGCAATTACTTTAATGAAAAACCGTGGTATAAGCCTATGAGTGACAATAGTAAGGTGAAACTCAACGCAGTGGAAGAACAAAATGTAAAGCTATTTCAAGAACGCACTGCAATACTAAAAGCTGATAGAGAAAAACTATTAGAGGCATTGCGAAGTTTAAAAGCAGAAGCTCAAAAAGGTAATAGTCCTATTCCTAAAGACAACTATAATGAATATTTTAGTAAAACCATTGCTAAAATAGATATAGATGATATTCATTGGATTAAAAATCAAGGATATTATAGTATAAAGGTTGATAATTTTAAGGGGAGTAACAAATATTCTATATCTATAGAAGGCAATGAGATAGAGATTGTGTGGTTTGAAGATGGCTATTCTGAAAAAGTATCTGAAGATAAAATCAAAGAAGTATACGATATTGGTGAATACGAAGTTATAGAAAGCGCTACTTATTGGAGATTCAAATGGAAAAATCAAAAATTGGTGTTTATAGAGTCTGGAGTAGCAGGATAAAGAGAATAACAGCGAGCACTATTCACACAATTCAGCATAGTATAAATATAGAAGAAATCAAAAAGAAAATACAAATCATCTTAGAAGTTCCTCAGCTAAAACGATTTGGCGGTATATATATGAATCCCGTATTGGAAGAAGCAAAAGTAGCCAAAATAGAGAAAGAAAATCGTATCACTCTCCCTGCAGATTATCGCACTTTCATCACCCAAATCGCCAATGGCTGTGTGGGTCCCGATTACGGACTGCGTTCCCTTAAAGAAGCAACGGAAGATTTGATGTGGAAAGACCGGACTATAGACCTCTTTACGCCTTTCCCTTACACCGAACATTGGAATGAAGAGGAATGGCTTAATAGTATTGATTGGGACGGTGGTGAGCGCCCTACGCCAGAGGAGGTGGAATCCTATATGGATACAAAGCGCATTAGCGGTTGCTTGCAAATATGCCATATAGGGCACGGCGCTTCTTATCTTTTGGTGGTGAATGGTAAAGAAAAAGGCTATATATGGCTCGATAGTCGTCAGGATTATGGCGGACTGTCGCCTGAATTTAATGAAAAAGGAGAAAAACTCACCTTTGAGATGTGGTATACCGACTGGCTGAATAAGGTAGTAGCCCCTGAAAAAGTGTGGTTTGAGAAATCACTTCAGTTTATCAAAAAGGCTTTCCCAAAGATAGAGGAAACAGATTTTAGGCTAATGACTTATGTGCTTTATGAGCATTACTCTGATAGAAACTTAGCAACCCTCATCGCTCACCTTTATGGACTGAACCCAATAGACATCTATTTTGAAATAGGAAAGTTTATCCAAAGAGAAAAGTACGATGAGAAAACTATTCAGCAGTATGAAGCCCAATTGCGAGAAAGCGGTTTTTATGATTGGGCAGCAGAGGAAGAGTAGAGAGTATTTATATAAATATCCCAATATAACTCATCTTTAAAACTTTAGCTAAGTTAAAAAA
>NZ_KB291407.1:47922-121913 GCF_000318295.1 Capnocytophaga sp. oral taxon 326 str. F0382 | reverse complement strand
CTCATCTTTAAAACTTTAGCTAAGTTAAAAAAAACAGTATATTTGCGAAAAAACACTTTATATGAAACACTTATTTATTTTATTCTTTCTCCTTACGACCAATGCTTTTGCGCAAGGTCCTCTTGGAGATTATGCCGTAGTAAAAGACAAAGACGGCTATGTAAACATTCGCGCCAAAGAAAATGTAAAAAGCAAAATTGTAGGTACTTTGCCTAACAATACACTTGTGTATGGTTTCTTTGATAAAGAATTTAACCCTACTAACTGGATTGAAGTTGATAAAGGGTATGTGCATCAAAGTCGCTTGAAAAAAATATTTGACTTTCGTGCTATAGAGGGAAAAGTACAAGGCAATAGTGTTGTCTATGATGATAAGGACGTAAAAGTGACCATTACCAAACAGAAGTTCGACAAAACCAAGCACAAGATTATAATAAAAAAACATAAATATTATGAGGAGTTAATCATTGATGGTAAGATACCTCAAGGTGCGGCCTTTATACCTGAAAACCACTACAAGAGTATCATTGTAACTATGAAAGGCAAAAACGTATCTATCCCTAAAAGTCCTTAGGATGATTTGTATGAAATTTTCTATTTTAGCAGTTCCATATACTACGATGAGGAAGCTGAGGCACTTTATATTTTTGCGCACAATAGCGAGGCTAGTTTTGTTTACCAAGTGTGCTGGCAAATAGTAAAAGGCGAGTATAAAACCCGTATTATAGGGCAACCACTTTAATGATGTAACTAAAATTTACCAAATATATGACACCAACAAATAATAAACTTAAAGTACAAGATATTGAAATAAATATCAGAGTGATTAATGAAGCTGATTATATAAGTTTAACTGATATGACTATAAATCAGGAAGAGGGAAGTCGTTTGATAGAGAAATGGCTTACCAATAAGAATACGATTGAGTATTTAGGTGTTTGGGAGGAGTTAAGCAATCCTAATTTTAATTCCCCCGAATTCGGGGGAATTAAAAATGAAGCAGGGGTTAATCGCTTCTATATGTCGGTTAAACGATGGATTGAAAGGACTAATGCTATAGGTATTGTTTCAAAGGCTGGAAAATATGGAGGTACTTATGCTCATAAAGATATTGCTTTTCATTTTGCTATGTGGATTAGCCCTATTTTTCAGCTATACATAGTAAAAGAATATCAACGTCTCAAAGAGTTAGAGAGCAATCAGTACAATTTGGAATGGAATGTGAAAAGGATTTTAAGCAAGGCTAACTATCATATCCATACCGATGCTGTTAAAAACTATATACTTCCTACTCTTTCTGACCTAAAAGATGCCTTTGTATATGCCGATGAAGCCGATTTGCTAAATCTCGCTATGTTTGGCTGTACGGCTAAACAATGGAAAGCAGCTAATCCTGAAAGAGTATTAAAGGGTGAAAATATAAGGGACATCGCCAGTATTAATGAATTAGCTATACTCAGCAATATAGAGAGTCTTAATGCTTCTCTGATTAAACACAATATTGCCAAAGAAGAACGTTTTAAAATTTTAGTAGAAACCATCAAAGAACAACGTGCTGTTTTAGACAAAGTAGATTATCTAAAATCTATTAAAAAACTTTCAAACGATACTTATATAAGTATGGAAAGCAACAAACAACTTGATAAATAGTTTGTCATCAATTATCTATTGAATATGAAACACTTACTTATTTTATTTTTTCTCCTTACGACCAATGCCTTTGCGCAAGGTCCTTTTGGAGATTATGCCGTAGTAAAAGACAAAGACGGCTATGTGAACATTCGCGCTAAAGAAAGCGTAAAAAGCAAAATTGTAGGCACTTTGCCTAACAATACACTTGTGTATGAATTTCTTGATGAGGAATTTAATCCTTCTAATTGGGTACATATAGATAGTGGTTATGTGCATAAAAGTCGCCTAAAGATGATAAGCGAATTTCCTTCTATTGGCAAAGGTAAAGAGCAAGGCAATAGTATCACCATTGCTGGTAAAGGTATCAGCGTAACCCTTACCCAACAGAAATTTGACAAAACCAAACACAAGATTACTAAGAAAAAACATAAAGAGTATAGTGAGTATATTATTGATGGAAAGAGAGCTCAAGGGTTAGATGGAGATTTGTTTTTACCTGAAGACCATTACAAGAGTATCATTGTAACTATCAACGGCAAAAACGTATCTATCCCTAAAAGTGCTTATGATGATTTGTACGAAGTAGCTATGTATACTGATAATAATGCGGTATATTATGATAAAGAGGAAGATACAATTTACATTATTGCCCATAATGGTAGTGGTGCTTTTTCTTACCAAGTGTGCTGGCAAATAGTAAAAGGCGAGTATAAAACCCGTATCATCGGAGAACCACTTTAATAATTGTTAATTATCAAATGAAAAATTTGCTACTATTTCTTTTCTTAGTTGCTAATATATCATTAGCTCAACAGCGATACATCGGACAAATAAATGACCCCGATGGCTATACTAATATCCGGAAATCCCCTAACAGCAAAGCAGAGATTATAGGCAAATTACTGAAGAACGAATATTTTTTCTATACAGAAAATCCAAGCGGTTGGTATGAGGTAAGTACCCAACACAAAGTACAAGGTTTTGTACACAAAAGCAGGATTCAGAAAGTTAATGATAAGGAATTGATTGCCCTGAAAATTGATTTTGAAGACGGTACACCTGAAGCAGAGAACGAAAGATTGCGCGATACAATTGTAAAACTTAACTCATTAAAAGGAACAACTTCTTTCTTTATCATTGGGTACAACTATCCAAAAATACCCCATAAAGTAACAGAAGACAATGAACTATCGGTAAGTAACAAAGATATTAAGTTAGAATTTGTTACTAAAAAAGTAAACAAAAGCGATTATAAGTTCAAGATTAACAAATATGGAGAAGTTTTCGCTAAAAATGGAGAAAGAGTTTGGGGTTATTCAGACACACAGGATTTTCAAGATCATTTAGAAGCAGAAATATTTTATATCCGCATCACTTTTGTAGGTAAAGAACCTTATCTTTTGCCTAAAACCAAATACTTATTTAATCCTACACTCTCATCAGTAAGGGTGTATGATAGGGAAAACGGACAATATATGATTGATTTTATGGGAGGCGATGGCGCTGAAGGCTACAACGCTCTTTTTGTATTTGATGAAAAAGGATTGATAAAGCGATTTTTGTATAGAAATTTCTAACCATAAAATAAACAACAAAATGAAACACTTACTTATTTTATTCTTCCTCCTTACGACCAACGCCTTTGCGCAAGGTTTTTTTGGAGATTATGCCGTAGTAAAAGACAAAAACGGCTATGTAAACATTCGCGCTAAAGAAAATGTAAAAAGCAAAATTGTAGGTACATTGCCTAATAATACACTTGTATATGAATTTCTTGATGAGGAATTTAATCCTTCTAATTGGGTACATATAGATAGTGGTTATGTGCATAAAAGTCGCCTAAAGATGATAAGCGAATTTCCCTCTATAGGTGAAGGTAAAGAGAAAGAAACTGAGAATAGTATCACTCTTGCTGAAAAGGGTATTAGTGTTACTATTAGTACCCAAAAGTTTGATAAAACTAAACATAAGATTACCAAGAAAAAACATAAATATTACGAGGAGTTAATCATTGATGGTAAGAGTGCTCAAGGTACGGACTTTATTCCTGAAAACCACTACAAGAGTATTGTGGTTAATATTAATGGTAAAAATGTTTCTATTCCCAAAAGTGCCTACGATGATTTGTACCAAGTATGGGTATATCCTTATAATAATGAGGTATATTATGATAAGGAAGACGATGTACTCTATATCTTTGTTCGCTGTGGTGATGGCGCTAATTCTTACAAAGTATGCTGGCAAATAGTAAAAGGAGAGTATAAAACCCGTATTATAGGAGAACCTCTTTGGCCTTACATAATTCCCTAATCTGCTAATTTTCTAATTTGCTAATTAACATTATGAATATACAAAACCTTTTTAAAATAGCGTGGCGTGCCCTTTTGCTCAATAAAACAAGGGCTATGCTTACAATGCTGGGCATCATCATTGGGGTGGGCTCAGTGATAACGATGCTTGCCATTGGCGAGGGCTCTAAAAAGAGCATCAAGGAGAATATCTCTAAAATGGGTACTAATATGCTCAATATCCGTCCAGGGGCAGGTATGATGGGCGGCGTGCGTATGAGTATGAGCGATATGCAATCACTCAAAATGACGGATTACGAAGCCCTTAAAAAAGAAGGTAGCCTACTGAAATATGTGTCGCCGGTAGTAAGTGGCAACGGACAAAGTATAGCAGGGGGCAACAACTGGCCTACCTCTATCTACGGAGTGAATACCGAATATTTGCCCATACGTGAATGGAGTGTGGCTGAGGGGAGTATGTTTGGTGAAGATGAGATTACTAACTTTGCCAAAGTAGCTGTGATAGGGCAAACGGTGGCTAAGAACCTCTTCACTAATGGCGAAAACCCTATTGGGCAAACCATACGCTTTAAGAATATCCCTTTTAAAGTGATAGGTGTACTTACCAAAAAAGGTGAGAGCAACTTTGGTCAAGATCAAGACGATGTGATTATCGCCCCTTATACTACAGTACAAAAGCGTATTTTGGCGCAAACTTTCTTGCAGAGTATTGTGGCTTCTGTAATAGATGAAAGTCAGTCGGAGAATGCAGTAAACCAAGTAAAGAAGATTTTGGAGCGCACGCATAATCTTTCGGCTGCACAAGAGAATGATTTCAATGTGTTTTCGCAACAAGAACTCATCAGTACGTTTAGCTCTACCAGCGAGATGCTCACTATTTTATTGGTAGCTATTGCCAGCATTTCGCTCATCGTGGGCGGTATAGGCATTATGAACATTATGTACGTATCAGTAAAAGAGCGCACTAAGGAAATAGGCTTGCGTATGGCTATTGGGGCTAAGGGTAAGGATATTTTGGCGCAGTTCCTCATCGAGTCGGTGCTTATTAGCATTACTGGGGGGGTATTAGGGGTAATTATTGGCTTATTAGCTACTGTAGGCGTATCGCTGTTCATAGGCTGGCCAGTGAGTATCACCTTGTATTCTATCGTAATATCCTTCTTAGTATGTACCATTACAGGGGTGTTCTTCGGTTGGTATCCTGCCCGCAAAGCAGCCGAGTTAGAACCTATTAGCGCCCTCAGATACGAGTAATACGAGCCGTATAGGCAATTAGAAATATGAAAGAAAAACAGATGAATATAACTTTACCTCCTTATGCTACCGCAGAAGACCTGCAAAAATGTATGGTTATTGTTAGAGAAATATTAGATAGCAAAGCCATCAATATTAATGAGGAATACTGCCAAGCGATAGCTTTAGAAGTTATGGGTATTTCTTATGCCAAAGGAGGTGACTATTCCCCTGAAATTATCAAGAGTTTTGCCGAAAGTAATTTGAAAACATCAAAGTATAAAGAATGAAACTTTTAACACACATAGCTGCTTGGGCAGTGGTTTGTATTCTGCCTGCCCTTATCTTTATCTCCGAAGGCAATCAACGCTTTGAGGAGGCACTTTACCGTTCGCTTATATCATTGCCTTTCTTGATGTTTTTGTTCTACATCAGTTTCTATTGGCTTATTGATAAACTGTGGTTTAAAAAACGATATATACTTTTTATATGGGTGGCAGTGGCACTCATTTTATGTATTTCGTACAGCAAATATGAGCTTTTTTCGTACTTTAATCCCCGCAAAGATGGACGCAGGATACCTCCTTTCCACGCTTTTGTTTATTTTGATTTCCTTTCAAACCTCTTGCCGGTAGTCTTTGCAATGGCAATACGCTATGCCCAACGCAACTTTTCTTTGGAAATCGCCCAAAAAGAAGCCCAAGCACACAAACTACAAGCCGACCTTACTCAATTGAGATACCAACTTCAACCACATTTCTTTTTCAATGCGCTCAACAATATTTATTCGCTTATTGCTTTTGACCCACAAAAGGCACAACAGAGCGTGCATAGCCTTAGCAAACTGATGCGTCACTTTATGCAAAACATTGACCAAAAGCAAATTAGCCTTGCTGAGGAAGTAGATTTTTTGCAACAGTACATCAGCCTAATGCAATTGCGCCTCACCGATAAAACTACGGTACGGATAGATTTCCCGAAGCAACTACCCCCACTCACCATAGCGCCTTTGCTGTTTATCAGTTTGGTGGAGAATACTTTTAAACACGGCGTATCAGCGACGGAGGCAACAGAATTGTCATTTAGTTTGAGAGTAGAAGGCAATAAGGTACTATTTAGAAGTGAGAACACGATTATCCCTACGAATGAAAGTTTGTATAGTTCAGGGATTGGCATTGATAATTTGAAGAAACGACTCAGATTGCTCTACCCCGAAAAACATCAGTACACCGTTGAAGAGAGAGATGGGAAATACATTGCTCAATTAACAATTAATAATTAACAAAAAAGCGATTTTAGTGATTGTAAACATCACCAAAATCTCCCTCTATAAATATTATATGGAATACATTTTCTTGTTGTAACCCTACAAAAACTTTATTGCCACCTGTAGCTCGAAATACATCTAAATGAGTTACATCAGGAGTTATAAAATTAGGGCATTGGGGTTTGATATTTTTTACGGGTATTTTCTCCATTCCAAAACTATGTCGTTGTGATTTTCTAATTTCTTCCCATCCCAACTCACTGAGTTTTTGTAAACGCCCTATAAAATCTATGAAGAATTTAGTTTCTTTACAATCTTTGTAAGAAATATTAGTTTGTAAATGCTTGAATGAAAACAATGGATATTGCTTTTTCTTCTCAACCTCTTCATTGATATCCAACTTTTTCAGTCTCTTTTTCATTCCCAGTTTACACGTGTTTTAAAGTAATTTAAAAGTTTTTCTTTGCTGATAACATTTCCTTTACCTATAGGAGTATTTTTCCAAGTAGGCTCATTATGAGTGCGATGCATCAATCCTACTGCCGAAAAATCATTATAGACATCAAACACCTCGTTTAGCAATTCTTTTTCCTCATCGGTAAATGGAGCTACACCTTCAGGAGTAACCTCTAAATTTCCTTTGCCAAACGAATTAAATGTGTAATACACTTGAGGCACTACAGGTCCGTATTGCCACGCTTCTATTTCTTCATCAAATAAAGGTTTATCAAATACGGCTAAATAATACCCCTGAAAATAATACAATAGTTTTTGGAGTTTTAAGTTGGTAATATTATCACCACTATCCGTATTATTTGCTTTATCAATAATCCAATTGGCTACTTGGGTTGCTGTATAACTCATTTTCTATATCATTAGTTAATCTTGTAAGGCAAAAGTACAACTTTTATACCAAATCACAAAAAAAACTGCTCAATAATAAATTACTGAGCAGTTTTTATAAATTATTTTTAGAATACTAAATTGTCAAACCTTTGGTGGCTCTTACATTTTCGCCTTTAGCATCGGCTTTAAATTCAAAACTGAGATGCCCTTTATCACCTTTGCGTTCTCCGTAGTAGGAAGTAGCTGGGTGTATAGCATCTATTACAAAAGAAACTTCTACTGTACCATCTTCTTGAACTTCATAATTCAACTTATCCATACGGAAAGTATTGAACTTATTGTCTTTTTCTAGAATAAGGCTTTCAGCTTTCTTTATCAAATTAGGCACTATTGATAAATTGACCTCGCTCAAACTAATAGTGCGACCTTGCTTAGAAGACAAGCCTGTTTCACTTTCATTTACTTGGTCGTTATAGGTAACATAATTTGCATAGAAGTCTTTTTCACCTTTGTTGAACCTCACTGTGATGATATCTATCACACCTCGGTTAGTTCCAAACGAAACTTCTGTAATATTATTGTACTTAGCAAAGTTTTTTTGCAAAAGTTCTTGGGTTACTTTTAGTCCTTCGGGGCTGTTGAGGTTCGCTCCTTTATCGCCTGGCATACAAGCCACGAGTGTAAGAGCAAATAGTAAAGTGAATATCTTTTTCATAGTTAATCAGTTACTAAATCCCACTCACCATTTTCACCGCGGAAAATTCTCACTTCGTAGTAGTTAGTGATACGTTCTCTTCCTCGGCGATAAGAACTTTCACCTTTTTTAGTCATATCAATTTTGAAGACGGTTTTAAGTTTGCCGTTTTCTTTTTTCATAGAGATTTCGTTTATGTTGAAATCTTCATACTCGGCAGTTTCTTCTAAACCGCTAAAGAATTTGAGACCGTCTTGTGCTTCGGATAGAAGTTTATCGAAAGGAATTTCGGATACTTTGAAACGTTCTTTATCCTTGTCTAAGCCTGCATTAGCTCTAATACTTGCTGTTTGGTCGGCTTCAGGGTCACCCAATTTAGAAGTGCTGTTGTAAGTTTGTTTCATATCTTTTTGAACAGCTGGATCGTAGTAGCTGGTAGCCACTTCATCGAATTTGCTATTCAAAGCTCCTTTAGTTTTGAGTTCTACCCAATTGAACTCTTTGTCGCCAAAAGGATCTTTGGTGAGTACCTCTTTGGCTTTGTCTATTCCTTCTTTACTGATGAGGTCATCTCCAAAAAGGGAACCTCCACAAGAGGTCATTACTAAGGCAACCATAGTGCCTACTAAAATACTAAGTTTTTTCATTGTATTACAATTTTTATTTGTTACTAATAATGGGGCAAAAATAGTAATTATTTGTAAATAAACAAAACTATTCACTATTTTTAATTAGAAAATAATCCTGCAACATTCACATTTTGTCGTTGGGCTTCGGTGGCGTATTGCCATTCGTATTTTTTGAAGCCAAAGAGGGAAGCTATTACATTGGAAGGGAATACTACAATGCGGTCGTTGTAATCAGTAATGGAAGCACTGAGGTAACGACGACCTGCTGCCAATTGCTCTTCGCAATCACTGAGAGCGTGTTGCAGTTGCACAAACTGACTATTGGCTCTGAGTTCAGGATAAGCTTCGGCTTGTAGCATAATATTCCTGATAGTTGTGCTCGCTTCATCGGGTTGCAGATAAGGATTCTCGGCAAGTGTAGGTTGCACTGGGCGGCGCAATTCGGTGATTTGCCTGAGAGTGTCTTGCTCATAAGCCATATACTCTTTGGTAGTGGCAATGAGGTTGGGTATCAAATCAGAACGCTGTATAAACAAAGCGTCTAATGATGAAATGGCATTCTCTATCTGGTTGCGGCGTTTAGACAAACTGTTGAACGCTGCAATCACAAAAATTAATAGGAGTACTCCTACTGCGATTAAAATATAGGTTATCATAGGGCAGTCAGGTTTTAGGTTTCAGGGGTCAGGGGTTAGTATAAAGTTTTTATTTCCTATTCACTATTCCCTATCCCCTATTTTCTATTGTATCAAGCATTTGCAATTGTTCTATAAGTTCGCGGTATACACTTTCTACCATAGCGAGGTCTATCTTTTGGAAGAGCATCGCGGTAGGTGAATTATCGGTGCGCATTAGGGCATTGCCTTCATTGGTAGCGATAACAATATTGTACTTATTAATAGCAATATACACTTGTCCTTTGTGACGTTCGTTCAGTTTTTTAAGGCGTTGCATAAAGGCTGGAGTAAGTACATAGCGCGCTGTAATCTGGTCGTCACAATACACTTCAAACTGTTTTTGAAACTCGGGGTCTTCCAAGCGTATTTTTTCTCCACCGCGGTTGAGGTAAGTAGCTATTTCATTGTCTTTAAGGTCACTAAAGAAACCTTTTACGGGGTGGATTACAATGGGATGTTCAAACTTTTTGGGAGAACGCGCTACAAAGTAATTACCATAGAAAACTACATCATCACCTTCTTTTTCGTTGCGGAAATTAGGACGAAATGTAACACTGAGATTGCTCGATTGGAAAGGCATTCCGTTGTAATGCCCTACGATTTGGTCACCTCCTTTAAGAGTATAACGTTCCGCTTTGAACAACAACGAATCTAAAAATTCGGCTATACCTATGTGTGCATTTTCGTAATAAGCAAACTGCGGACTGATATAATTTACTAATTTGCCAAAGATTTTCTTTTTCACTTGGGTATAATCACCGGCGCCAGAGAGTTGGTTTTGAGCATATCGCTTGGAGAGCATACCCCACACATAACTCCCTACAGTGATGATACCTATTACGATAAAGATATTCACAGGATTGCTAAAACTCAATCTGCCTGAAGCGACTAAGAAGCCTATCAAACCTATTACTCCAAAGGCAAAGGCGAATTGCACATAAGTCATTTTTTTGGTAGTGGTACGCCCTTTTTCCATAGCAGCGAGTTCAGCACCAAATTCGTTTTCGGCAAAAGTGCGGAACTCTTCAACAGGTTTGAGCACAATTGTTTCTTGAGGAGCTGTTGCTTGTGAAGTAGTTGTTTCGTCGCTGTAAAGCTCCTGCATTACAGAGTTGTAAGTAGCTAAATTTTGCGGCTGGTTGAGCACGCGTTTCAGCTCGGGAGCTGCATATTTAGCAATAGGCAACTCAAAGTTTTGCGTTCCTATAGATACGTATAAATAGGTAATAGGGTCTAACTGATACTTCACTTTTCCTAAAGGTATAGTAGTGAGGTAGGACTCTAATTCGCGATTGATGCGCACCTCCTGACCTTGTTGCAAAAGAGCGAAAAATTCATCTACTTTTTTAGCGCGGGTGAAGATAGTGCGGGTGCGCATTATAGGGTAGTAGAGTGAGAGCAATATAGCAACGGGGAGGATATACTTGATATGAGGTGGAATACTATCGCTGCTGCTAAGCGCCTTGCTGATAAAAGGCAAAGCAAAAACAGCGAGTAGTGTTATTACAATCACCACCAATGCAATTACGAGAATAAGGTTGCGAAGTGCGATTTTCTTTTCGCGTTCACATTCCTTTAGTACGAGTTCTTGGGCTTCTGTTAAATTCATTTTTATTAGTTTTCAAACACTTCAAACTTACCACCTTCTTCAGTTTTTAGAAGATGAACTCTGTAGTAATAACTCTCTGATTCACCCTTTTTGTTCATATCGATATAGATGGAATTTACTATATGATTGGGAAATTTGCTTCTTCTTTGTTTATCTATGATAATTTCGGAAACAGTAAAGTTATGAAAATCAGCAAAATCTTTGTTTTCTGCTAAAAATTTCTTTGCTTCTTGTATTTCAGTACCAATGCGAGCATAAGGTATATCCGCTGCTTTGAAGATAAACTCATCATCTCTGTCTTTTGGACGAGCTTGAGGTTCACCCACAGCTACTCCCTGAGCATCTACGTGTTGAGAGAAAAATTGTTTGTCACCTGGGTTAAAATAACCAACCGAAATATCCTTAAACACATCGTTCATAGGACCTTCACTACCAAAATGTACTCCAGTAAACTCTTTATCAGCTAAAGGACTTTTCTCTAAAGCTGTTTTCAATGCACCGATAATATCTTTATCGGAAAAAGTTATTTTCTTATCCTCTTTTTTAGAGTTGCTATTACCACCACAAGCAGTAATCAAAAGGGCTATTACTGTCCCTACTACGAATACGATTTTTTTCATACGATATTTATATTTAAAATTAATTGTTTTTCTTCCACAAGGCTGAAATACCTACGTTTTGGTCTTTTTGTTGTGCAGGGTATTTGCTGTTGATAGCGTCGAGGATATCGGTATCAAAATCTTGGTTGCTACCGTATATGGTTCTGATAATCCATTGCCCTATCCAGCCCCCTTCAGAGTAAAGCATTTTGAGCCAGCCTTTCATAGTACTGCGGTCAAAACCGAGGTAAGTATCCTCACGGCTCATATCATCGGTCATTGGAGCATATTTGGTGGTGATGAGCGTACGGTGATAAGCATTTTTGGCTACAAAAATGCGATCTTCAGCATTACCAGTTCCAAAAAATTGAGCGGCTGCACTACCTTTTTTGAGAAATTTTACCTCATACTTGTTACCGAGCTTTTCTTTTAATAGCTCAAATAAGTCTTCTAAAGATACTTTTCCTTCGAGAAAAGTAATGGTGATGTTCTTGTCTAAGAGTCCCATAGATATTACTTTTTTTAATTTTTTGTTATTTGTTTATAAATTTCACGCGGCAAAGTTAAGAATTTACCCCCCCTATTTGTTAAAGCAAAGTTAAATTTTTGTTAAACTTTTATTTTTAAAGATTTATAGATAAGGGTTAGCCTCAAAATCTATAAAGGAAGAGAAATTGAAAAAGGAGATATTTCTTGAGGCAAAAGTATGGGATATATAGTTACAAAAAGAAGAATTTCAATATTCGCGGAAGTTGGGTAAATAAGTGCGGAAGAAGTTTGACAATTTGCTGATTTGAAAATTTGCCAATCAGTTTCTCAACAAAAAATCTTGTACATATTCGCGTTTGCGGTCGGATACGGGGAGCGTATGACCGGTAGTAAGTTCTAAGAGTCCATCTTTGTAGTACTTCTTTATATAGGTGCTATTCACTAAATACGACTGGTGGCAACGCACAAATTGAGTTTCGGGCAACAGCGATTCGTATTCTTTTAGCACTTTACTCACTACAATTTGCTGTTTATCGGCGAGGTAGAAGGTAGTATAGCCTTTATCACTTTGGCAATACACAATATCTTGTACGGGCACTATTTGTATGCAATCAGCTATTTTGAGGGCGAGTTTGGTCACTTCTTTCTTTTCGGTGTAATACTGCATTGCCAATTGCATTTGGTGTTGATTGAACTTGTATTGCTCTTGTTTTTGGTAACAGCGCAATAGGGTATCGTTTAGAGAAGTTTTGTCTATGGGTTTTAACAGATAGGCAAAAGCGCCTAAATTTAGGGCTTCCATAGCAAACTGATTGAAGGCGGTGATAAAGATAATCTGCAAACTATCAGTTTTTATCCGTGAAAAAAGTGTAAAACTATTGCCATCAGCAAGCTGAATATCCGAAAGGATGAGCTCGGGTTGCAAAACAGGAATTTCTTTTTCAGCTTTAGCAATTTCGGAAGCATAGCCTACAATTTGCACAAACGGAAGTGCCTCAACTAAGGAGATGAGGTACTTTAAAATATTAGTTTCGTCTTCTAAAATATAAACTTTCATATCAGTTAAGAGGGTATTACTGGGATTACAATTATTACTCGGTATCCCATTTCGGGAGGGGACAAGGGAGCAGCTTCAAAATAAGCATTGCCTTTTTGTTGGGTGTTAAACAAAAGGTCTAAACGCTCTTGAGTAATCAGTTTAGAAAGCGATTTTTTATGAGGGTTAAATACCCCTTTGCCATTGCCATTATCAATAAGGATAAGATGCAGTTTGTTATCTTTTTCTTCTATAGTGAGTGTGAGTATTCCTTGGTAGTTGATATTTTTAAAGCCGTGTTCAATAGCATTTTCTACAAAAGGCTGAATGAGCATAGGCGGGAGCAAGTAGGCTTCGGTATCCAAATCGGTTTTCACGTGAAAAGTAAAACGGTTCTCATATCGCATTTGCTGAAGTTTTACATAAATTTCAATGGCTTCTATTTCCTCTTGTAAGGTGATAGTCTCTTCGCGGTTTAATTCCAATTGTTTTCTAATAAATTGAGAGAAAGCTACGAGGTAACTATTGGCGCGCTCAGTTTGCTGGTCGCCAATAAGTCCTTGCAGGTTAGCGATTGCATTGTATATAAAATGCGGATTTAGTTGTAGTTGTCGGGTTTGTTGTTCCAAGAGCAATTGTTTGTTTTCAGCTTGGAGTTGTTTGTTTTTAGCTTTCAACAGCCTACGGTTGTAAAAGAGATAGAACAACACTAAAATTATCCCCAGAAAGAATACAATAGCTATAATGAGGAACTTCTGTTGAGAAATTCTCTTTTCACTCAGCTCATTATCCATTTTCAGTGCTTTGATTTGCAGGTCTTTTTTCTCGGTTTGGAACTGAGTGAGCAATTCGTTGTTTTTATCGGCTTGTATGGATTTTTCGCGAGCTGCAAATAGGGTGAGTACAGTATCGAGTGCGTAGTAAGCATTGCGGTAATCACCTTTCTTTTTATAAGCCTCGTTGAGAGCGCGATAGTAATTGAAACTGTTTGCGGGGTCAGCACCGATAGCGCGATTCATTGCAATTGCCTCGCGCGAGTAGTAGATAGCCGAATCGTACTGTTTGTTTTGCAGAAAGGTACGCGACATATTGAGAAGCAACTGAGGAGAAAGGTTATGGCGTTTTTTTGCCACTTGAAAACTCTGTTGCATTATCGCCAGCGACTGTGCGTTTTTGCCTGTGAGTTTGTAGTATTCGGCTTCAAACTGACGCAAGCGATTGAGGGCTTCGGGCTCGTTCATTTTTTTAGCTAAAGGAGCTGCTAATGCGTAGTATTTTTCAAAATCATTGATGTTTTTCTCGCTGAGGGCAATCATACAACAGATATCGTAATACCGTTGTCGCACGCGGGGGTGCTGCTTGTAAGGGTGGTGGTCTATATACTGTTGTACGTATTTTTTGCTTTCGGTATAGTTGCCAAAACTCAGTGCATTTAGGTAAGCATACTTAGCCAACTCGTCGTATAATCTGTATACATTCCTGCAATGATGTTGTTCTGCTATTTGAGTTTGTTGCAAGAGTGCTTTTACTGTTTGGTGAGGCGCTAACGATTTGTACTCGTTTTTTGCCTGCAAGCTTTCCACAAAGTGCAAAACTGCCAATTCATATTGATTATCTTTCAGTTGTACTGCATTTAAAGCATAAGCAATACTATCTTTTTTCTTTTCGGCTTTTAGTAAGCGCTCTTTGGTAAGCCAATAAGCAGGAGAGTTACCCCGCTGCTGAGATGAAAATGTTTCAGCTATAAATTGTTTGATTGTAGTGGGTTGTTGGTTTTCTTTCACCGTATCAAGCGACATTATAAAGCGCACTATTTCGGCATCTGCTTTTTGGGCTAAAGCAGTGCTAAAACAAAAGGAGAAAAGAGCGATAAGCAGTATGCGCATAAAGTTGTTATTTTCAATCAGAAAGCAAAAGTAGTAATAATTTGCCAATTTACCAATTTGCTAATTAGCTAATTAGATTGGTATAATTCTTGCACCGTAGAGACAACTTCCTCTTATAAATGCTTGTAAAACCTACCACAAACCAGCTTACAACGTTAAATAATTGTTAAATTTGTGTGTAAATATACACAATATGAGAAAAATGTACTACTTTTGCGCCCAGCAATGATTTCTTAGTATTATTTAAAAAAAACACCCTTAACAACACTATGAACAAAAAGTACTTTTTTTTATTTCTTATCTTTGTTTTGAGTACATTTTTGTACTTTGCTAAAGCACAAACATACCTAAGTAAAGAACGCCAATTAGCTTTAAAGAAAGCAGAACTAAACATCAAAGATTTATACAGCGAGCTCAACGCTGCCCAATATGATCTCAGTTTTGAGGCTTTTCGCTATGCTTATATAGGCTATCAATCACTTAAAAAACAACACCGCTTAAACGATAAAGAACTCTTCTCAATTATTGATTTCACTAAAGATTGTAATTCTAAACGATTTTATACTATTGATTTAGAAAAAATGAAAATCGTTTACTACACTTATGTAGCGCACGGTAAGAAAAGCGGCGAACGCTTAGCTACTTCTTTCTCGGATGTAGAGGAATCTAACAAAAGTAGCATTGGTTTTTACATCACTGGAGAAACTTATGAAGGTAGCAACGGTTATAGCCTAATGCTCCACGGTGATGAAAAAGGTTACAACAGCAATTTAGCAAAACGCGCTGTAGTAATTCACACTGCCGATTATGCTAACGAAAGCTATATCGCTCGCAACGGACGTATGGGTAGAAGTTTGGGTTGCCCTGTGTTGCCTCCTAACATCTACAAGCAAGTAATTAACACCATTAAAGATAAAACAATGATTTTTGCTTACTACAACGACGCTAAATACTTAAAAACTTCTAAATACTTAAATGTTTTAAAACTTATAGAAGACGACTCAGTGTTCTAAAAATTTAAAGATGAATTTTGAAAAAACATTTGAACCTAAAAAGAGAGGCTACCTAAATATAGGTAGCCTCTCTTGTTTATAATTCGCTATTATGTATATTTTCAATTTAAGCACTCACTTCTAATTGGAAGACTTCTTGTAACCAAGTGATACTTTCGTCGATAGACGATGTGTCCTTTAGGTGATTTACAAACTGAGTGGTAATTTTTTGAATAATGCGATTGCTAATGAGTTCAGCTTGTTCCTCGTTGAAATCGCTAATCTTCTTGCGATGAAAGTCCATTTCAGCATTTTTAAGACTTTCGAGTTTGGTTTTCAACGCTTTGATAGTAGGTGCAAATTTGCGATTGTCTACCCATTGAAAAAACTCTCCTTTTACCTCTTCTATAATTGCCAAAGCTTGTGGAATAGCTTCTTTACGGCGTTCTAAGGCTTCATCTTTGCGTTTAGAAAGTTCATCCATATGCAAAAGGGTTACATTAGGAAGTTGCGCAACCTCTTCCGCTACATTTTTAGGAATAGAAAGGTCTAATATGAGAATAGGTTTATTGGGGTTGATAAATTTTTTGTGTACAGTAGGGGTAGCTGCTCCTGTAGCAACTACAAGTACATCGGCTTTGCTAATTTCGGTTTGCAAATCGGCAAAATCTCTCACTACTACATTAAATTTTCCTGCTACCTGTTCAGCTTTTTCACGTGTGCGGTTGATAAGGGTAATATGCTTGTTTTGAGTATGTTTAATAAGATTTTCGCAAGTGTTTCGCCCTATCTTACCTACTCCAAAGAGGAGAATATTTTTTTGTGATACTTCAGGCACATTTTGCATAATGTACTGTACCGCTGTGAACGACACTGAAGCTGCCCCCGAAGATAACGCTGTTTCATTTTTAATGCGTTTGCTGGCATTGATCACACAGTTCATCAACCGCTCTAAGAAAGCATTTGCCAATCCTTTGTCTCGTGAGAGCGCAAAGGCTTGTTTCATCTGCCCTATAATTTCAAAATCACCTAATATTTGGCTATCTAAACCTGTACCCACTCTAAAAAGGTGTTCTATTGCTTCTTTGTTTTTGTTTACATAGCCTACTTTTTGGAAATCGTCTACCGAGCCTTTGGCATATTCACATAATAATTGAATGAGTTGAAAGGGGTGTTCGGCATAGCCATAGAGTTCTGTGCGGTTACAAGTAGAAATAAGTAAAAACTCCTCAAAGCCTTCTTCTTTAGCTTGAGTGAGTAATTGGTCTTTATTTTCAGGGGTAAGACTAAACATCCCACGTATAGTTGCATCTGCTTTTTGATAACTAAGTCCAATGCAGTAGAAAGATTTGTTCTTAGATATAGAATGTTGTGTCATAGCTTGTTAGTGATTGATACTACTGATAGCTGTGTTTTGCAGGGGCAAAAATAAGAAGTTCGCTGTAAATAACACAAGATACAGCGAACTTTTATCATTAAAATACCTAAATATATAAGCAGTCTAAATAATTAGCTAATTTGCCAATTTGCTAATTTCGGTAAAGAGGTAGTGTAGAGCATCGCAACAATCCTTCTTGTTTGGCTATTTCGGCATAAGGGATTTCTTCAACAGTGAAGCCTTGTGAGCGCAACCATTGGTTTAGGCGGGTGAAATTCTTTTCGGAAACTACCACTTCTGGACTGATAGAGAATATATTACTGCACATATTGTACATTTCTTCGCGCTCTATATGGAAGAGGTTTTCCTTGCCAAAGAGGTCTACTAAATACTGATAATCAGCCTCACTTCGGAAGCCTCCTTTGTAAATAATCCCTTTGTTTTTACCTACGGGTTGGAAGCAGCAATCAAGGTGAAGAGCATTATCGCGTGCTTCAGTTTTTGATTTCAGCAAATCGAACTCTTTTACTATTTTATGAGGGAAGAGCTGTTGGATAAAGGCTACACCAGCCATATTGGTACGAGCAGTTACTTGTTCTTTATAATCAGCGCCTTTATAAGTACCAATGAAAATATGGTCATTCCAAGGCATTACATCGCCCCCTTCAATATGTACATCGGCGGGAGGTGTAATCACTTTTTCAGGAGGCATTTGAGCGACAATATACTCAATTGCTTGAAATTCATCTTGCCTATCAGGCAAAATATTCGCTTTGATAAAAGTATCTTCAATCACAAAACCAATATCTCGGGTAAATATTTGGTTGCAATCGGTGATAATTTTGGGGCGATATACTTTTACATTGTATTTTTCAAGTACTGCACTGAAAGCGTCCATTTCAGCTACCATATCCTTTTCTATAGGGTAAGTACCTGCTTTGATGTGCTCTGCCGACTTAGGGTCGTAGGCTTCTTCAAGTTTAGGAGTAGGTCCATTGCTGGTAGCCGTACCTAAAATTACGGCTTCTAACCTATTGGTTTCGTTGGTGATGTGTAATTTTATCATACTGATATTGTCTTGTTTTGGGCAAAGATACAAATAATTTATCAATTTGCAAATTTCGTAATTTACTAATTTGCAAATCCACTAATTTAATTAGACACAATATAAATTAAAGTTATTTTTTTTACTTTTCTTTGGGAATTTCAATCACTTAGCGTATTTTTGTCGCATATTTTACTAATTAAATTACTCACGCATGGAAACAGAAATTTTAGCACGGGTGCAGTTTGCACTCACAATTGCGTTCCATTACATCTATCCGCCTTTAAGTATAGGGCTTGGACTGCTAATGGTTGTCTTTAAAGGCATCTACTTGCGCACTGGTAAAAAAGAATACGACACGCTCGCCCGCTTCTGGACGCGCATCTTCTCACTTACCTTTGGCTTAGGAGTCGCTACAGGGATTGTGATGGAATTTGAATTTGGCACTAACTGGGCTACCTATTCGCGCTATGTAGGTGATATTTTTGGTAGTGCCTTGGCTGCTGAAGGTGTTTTTGCCTTCGCCCTTGAAAGTACTTGTCTTGGTATTGTACTTTTCGGCTGGAACAAAGTGAAACCTAAATGGCATTTCTTGGCTACCCTTGGGGTGTTCTTAGGCTCTATGTGTTCTGCTATTTGGATTGTGATTGCCAACAGCTGGCAACAAACCCCCGCAGGTTATGTAATTGCAGGTGAAGGTTTGCAAGCTAAAGCTGTCATTACCGATTTTTGGGCGATGGTGTTCAACCCCTCAAGCGTAGACCGTATATGGCACGTGTGGCAAGGAGCTTTCTTGGCTGGTATCTTCTTGGTATTGAGCGTTCACGCTTGGTATTTACTCAAAGGTCGCCACGTTGAAATCTCTAAAAAAGCCTTTAAAGTGACCCTTATCATTGCTACTGTTGTGTGCTTGTTGCAATTGGTTTCAGGACACAGCTCAGCTGATGGTGTAGCTAAAAACCAGCCCGAGAAATTAGCCGCTATGGAAGGACATTTCCAAACAGGTCCTGCCGATCTCTATCTCTTTGGTTGGGTGGATAAACAAAACGAGGTAACTCACGGAGTGAAAATCCCTAACGGACTTTCATATATGATTCATTACGACACAGCAGCTCCTGTAACAGGTCTTGACCAATATCCAGTAGAAGACCGCCCTGGGCAGGTGAACGCTGTATTCCAATTCTATCATATAATGGTAGCTATTGGTATGTTCCTCATCGCACTCACCCTCTATGCTTCTTTCCTATTGTGGAGAGGCAAATTGTATGACAAACGCTGGCTTTTACACATTTTTGTATGGAGCGTACTCTTGCCACAAATAGGCAATCAAGTAGGTTGGTTTGCAGCCGAAATGGGTCGCCAGCCTTGGATAGTGTACAAACTCTTGCGCACCAGCGATGCGTTATCTAAATCGGTATCGGCGAACCAAATACTCTTCGCAATTATCTTATTTACCGTTATTTATATCATCCTCTTCGCTCTATTCATCTATTTGATGAACAAGAAAATTGTTCACGGTATTGATGAACACGAAACTCAAGAACAATTACAAACAGCATAACATTATACAGATATGGAAACATTTTTAGGAATCGACTACCCTACGTGGTGGTTCATCATTATAGGATTTTTGATTACAGGCTATGCTATTTTAGACGGCTTTGACTTCGGAGCAGGGGCGTGGCATTTGTTCTTCGACAAGAATAAAGAACGCCGCGTAGCTCTGAATGCCATAGGCCCTGTATGGGACGGTAATGAGGCGTGGTTAGTAATTGGAGGAGCTGGTATTTTCGCTGGTTTCCCACTAATGTATGCCGAATTGTTTTCGGCTATGAATACGCCTTTTATGCTATTCCTCACTTTTATTATCTTTAGAGCAGTAGCCATTGAGGTACGCGGCAAAGAGGACAGCGACCGTTGGCGCAACACTTGGGATACTGTGTATAGCGTGTGTAGCATTGTATTACCCGTACTCTTAGGCGTGGTGATTGCCAACGTATTACAAGGATTACCGTTAAACGAGAACTTTCAGTACACCGGAGGAGCGCTCTTTACTTTCCTTACTCCTTATGCACTGCTTGTAGGCGTAATGACTTTGTTGCTTTTTATGGTACACGGAGGTTTGTATTTACTCATCAAAACTCACGGTGATATGCACCACCGCATCGAGAAACGCATCAATTATGCTTATCTCGCTTTTGTGGTAGTGTTCACAGCTGTAGCGATTTACAGTATGCTCACACCGCATTTGGCTGAGAACATCGCCAATAGTACCGCGCTAAAAGTATTCCCTACCCTATTGCTCCTCAGCATCTTGAGCATAGCATTCTTTATGAAGAAAAAGGACTATAAAAAGGCTTTTGTAGGCACAATACTCACTATTGCTTTCTTTATGGTAGTAGCCGCACTCAACTTGCACCCTACTTTCTTGAGAACTACTTTAGAAACAGGCAATAGCATCACGGTTTACAACGCTGCTGCTTCTCAAAAATCATTAGAGATTATGCTCACTATCACAGCGATAGGTGCACCTCTATTGCTTATCTACACTTATTTTGCTTACAAAGTATTCTGGGGCAAAGTAGAGATTGACGAAAATAGTTATTAATTAACAATTGATAAAACAATCAACAAAAGCCAAATAGCAAAAAGGCTATTTGGCTTTTACTTTGATTGGCACGAAAATTGCTTGTAATCTTGAACTAAAATCATTAAAAACACTGAAAATGAAAAGAATACTATTGGTTATTATCGCTCTGTGCAGCGTAACCATACAAGCCCAACAGGTTGATAAAGCTAAAAAACTATTAGATGAAGTATATGCTAAAATGGTGGCTTACAACAATATCTATATAGATTTTAAATACAACCTCGATAATATTGCTGAAAATATCAATCAGGAAACTAAAGGTAATGTAACTATTGCCAAAGATAAGTATGTATTAAACTATTTAGGAGCTACTAAAATGTACGACGGCAGTAAAACTTATACTATTGTTCCTGAAAACGAAGAAATTACCATAGAAAAAAAAGCTTCCGACGACAGTACCATTACTCCCTCTAAAATGCTTACCTTCTACAAAAAAGGCTATAAGTACAAATGGGATATACAACAAAATGTACGTGGTCGCAAAATTCAATACGTAGAATTGAAACCTCAAAAAGCTAATAGCGAGGTAAAACAAATCCTATTAGGTATTGATATTCAAACCAAACACATATACAATCTTATTGAAATAGGCAAAAACGGTACAAGAACAACTATTACAGTGAATACTTTCAAAACCAATCAGCCGTTATCAGCTAATATTTTCAAGTTTGACCGCGAAAAATATAAAAAAGACGGTTACACTATCACCGAAATGTAGTTAGTCGTTAGTTCGTTAGTCGTCAGCTTTAGTTGTATGAAAATCATAGATCGCTATATCATTGCTCAGTTCCTCAAAAATTTCCTCGGGGCACTCTCTATCCTCATTCTCATCTTTGTATTTCACACTATTTTTACATACATCGATGAGCTGGCAGGACGTGGATTGGAACTTTGGATTATCTTTAAATTCCTCTTCTATTTCATCCCACAACTCATCCCTATCATTATGCCGCTGGCAGTAGTAATTGCTTCAATTATGACCTTTGGTTCTTTTGCCGAAAGTTATGAGTTCGCTGCGATGAAAGCCTCAGGTATTTCACTGATGCGTGTAATGCGACCACTGATTATCTTAATGGCATTGTTGAGTATAGGCACTTTCTTCTTAGCTAACAATGTGATTCCGGTAGCCTATCGCGAGGTGTATACCCTCAGGTCGAACATCGCCAAAGTAAAACCTGCAATGGCTATAGCCGAAGGAGTATTCTCTAATATAGGAGAAGATATTAGTATTAAAGTAGGTAAAAAAAGTGGTGATAACGACCAATTTTTAGAGAGTGTGCTCATTCACAAAAAAACACCCGATAGAGTGAACCGCACGGTTATCAATGCTAAACGCGGTGAATTGAAAAGTGCTAAATCTAATCCTAACTTTCTACAACTCATCTTAGAAGACGGTACTTATTACGAAGATATCAAAACCAATACCTACGAAACACAACAAAAAATGCCTTTTGCCAAAGTGCATTTCAAAAAATACGTAATCAATCTCGACCTTTCTCACCTAAACAATGTAGATTTTAACGAAAAAACCGATGCTACTACCTATAAAATGATGAATGTAGGTCAGTTGAATTACGCAATCGACTCGCTTCAATCTGATTTCAAACAAAACATCACCGATTACGGAAATAATATGTTTCGCCGTACGGGCTTTAGCACTGCCCCTCCTCCCCCACCGATACCTACTGATAGTTTGCCACAAAAGAAAAAAGCAGCAGCACCTATAGAGGTAAAATCGGTGGCGCAATTGCTAAAAATGCTCAACAACGGTGAGCAACAACGAGTGCTTGAGATGGCAATGAACAACAACCAAGCACAGTTAGACAATGTTGAGTTTCGCCAGAGCGACCTTGAGTATCGCTACAAACTGATGAACTTGCACATAATGAACCTCAGTGATAAGTTTGCACTCACTATAGCTTGCTTTGTACTCTTTTTTGTAGCAGCACCTTTAGGCGCTTTTATCCGTAAAGGCGGTATAGGTTTACCCTTAGTTTTTGCGATGATTTTGTTCTTATCCTATTATTTTATAGGAATGTTTATGAAGAATATAGCCGAGAACAACACTATCAATCCTGCTTTAGCCCCGTGGATTCCCGCTTTGATATTAATGCCTTTGGGCGTATATCTCACCGCAAGAGTCGCTACCGACAAAGAAGTATTCCACTTTCCTCTCACTCACAAGCTGATTGTATGGACGAAGGATAAAATTAAAAAAGTGAAAGGTAATAAGGAGAAAGTAATTAAATCTCCCCAACCTACTAAACTGAATAATGAATAAAACGATTGTAAAAGAATAACAAAAAAAGACTTTGTAGCATCAAAAATTCTACAAAGTCTTTTTTATAACCTACTTTTCACTTTTCACTCTTCACTAAAAGAAAATCCATTGAGCAAATCGGCGGTTTTCATACGCTTTTTGGCGGGAAGCTGCAATTCTAAAAGCTGGATAAAACCATCTTTCACCGCTACGCGCAGTTGTTTCTTCTCTGCTAAAAGTTTCCCGATGGGTTCATTATGAGTTGCAGGCTCAAACACAGCGTCATACACCTTGGTAGCAAGCATTTCTCCCTTGTGAGGAAACTCCGCCCAAGCAGTAGGATACGGACTCATCCCTCTAATAAGGCGCTCGATAGTCATCCCGTCCTCTTCCCAATTGATTTTACAGGTCTCTTTATATATTTTAGGTGCTTCGGCAAAAGTAATCTCCTTGTTTTGCGGCTGAGTGGTACAAGTACCTGCAGCGATACTATCTACTGTTTTGAGTACCAAATCAGCTCCTTGTAACATTAGTTTATCGTGTAGTGTACCCGCCGTTTCGTGAGCATCGATAGGGGTAACAGCTTGAGCGATAATTGCACCTGTATCAATCTTTTCATCTATAAAAAAAGTAGTTACCCCCGTTTGTTTTTCACCATTGATAATCGCCCAGTTGATAGGAGCAGCCCCGCGATAATTAGGCAAGAGCGAAGCGTGGAGGTTAAAAGTGCCGTATTTAGGCAATTGCCACACCACTTCAGGCAACATACGGAAAGCTACGACTATTTGTAAATCAGGTTGAAGGGCTTTAAGTTCAGCGAGGAAATTCTCATCTTTGAGTTTCAAAGGTTGAAGTACAGGTATGCCTTTGCTTTCGGCATAAACTTTCACGGGCGACTGATGCAATTTTTGTCCGCGACCAGAAGGTTTATCAGCAACAGTTACCACGCCTACTACGTTATAATTATTTTCTACTAAGGCTTTTAGGGACGCTAAAGCAAAATCGGGCGTTCCCATAAATACAATTCTCATTTTCTTCAATTAACAATTAACAATTGACAATTAACAAAGTCTTACCTTTTATCTCTCAGCTCTCAAATACTCATTTTCTTGTTTAAGCTGTGCAATGAGTTCATCTTTGGCTTTGATAAGTTGCTCGGTAATTTCGCGCAAAAGTATAAAATTTGATGCTAATAGTAAAGTTTTTTTGAAGTAAAAGTTTTAATAGTTGTATCTAATTATGTAAAGCAATAAGTATTCACAAAGGCGCAATACCTCAAAAATATTGCGCTTTTTTGGTAGCGAGTAAAAACAACGAGCTCACAATAATATGTTTCTCAGACCAGTCGGACTAGTCGGACTGGTCTGAGTAGCCAAACAAAACTAACCCCTATTTCCTTAAAAAATCCTCAAAAAATTTTGCCACGTAAAAAATAATTTGTACTTTTGCCGCCGATTTAAACAATAATTAAAAACGTTAAAGCTATGTATGCAATTGTAGAGATAGCAGGGCAACAATTTAAAGTAAGCAAAGACCAAAAAGTTTACGTGCACCGTTTGCCTAATGCAGAAGATGAAAAAGTAACTTTTTCTAACGTACTTCTCATTGATAACAACGGAGCTGTAACTGTAGGCGCCCCAGCTATAAACGGAGCTTCAGTAGAAGCTAAAGTTTTAAAACATTTGAAAGGAGACAAAGTGCTCATTTTCAAAAAGAAAAGACGTAAAGGTTACAAAGTGAAGAACGGACACCGTCAGTATCTCACCCAAATTGTAATCGAGAACATTGTTGTAAAATAATTGTTAAACTTAAAAATTAAAGAAAATGGCTCACAAGAAAGGTGTCGGTAGTTCAAAGAACGGTAGAGAATCACACTCTAAACGCTTAGGCGTTAAAATTTTCGGTGGTCAAGTTGCCATCGCTGGAAACATTATCGTTAGACAACGTGGAACTCAACACAATGCTGGCGAGAACGTGTATATTGGTAAAGACCATACTTTGCACGCTAAAATAGATGGTATCGTAAAATTCGAGAAAAAGAAAAACGATAAATCTTATGTTTCTGTTATTCCATTAGAAGCATAATTGTAAAATTTAAATTTAACTAAAAAGAGAGTTATTCATTTTATGAGTAACTCTTCTTTTTTTGTCTAAAAGATAAGAAGTTTGGCAAAGTTTTTGAGGCAAAACGAGTCAAAAAAACAATTATAGCAATATGAAATATCTTGTGCAACTTTGCCGTATATTAGTAAGTGTTACTTTCATCATCAGTGGGATGATAAAACTTAACGACCCTATGGGATTTTCGTTTAAATTAGAAGATTATTTCGCTCCTGGTGTACTCAATTTGCCTTTCCTCGTGCCTTATGCTTTAGCATTTGCTATCTTTGTGTGCATTTTTGAGGTAGTATTAGGTGTAACTCTATTAGTAGGCTACAAAAAGAAACTCACACTGTGGCTTTTGCTCGCTATGTTAGTATTCTTCGGCTTCCTTACCTTCTATTCGGCGTATTTTAACAAGGTAACCGATTGCGGTTGTTTTGGCGATGCTATTAAATTCACTCCTTGGCAATCGTTTACTAAAGATTTAGTGCTTTTAGCACTCACTTTGGTTGTTTTCTTCGGTCAGAAATATATTCATCCGCTTACAAAAGGCAAACTGCCTTTGGTAGTAACTTGTCTCTCAGTGCTTTTCTGCATTATCTTCGTTTATTACGTTTACAACCACTTGCCAGTGAAGGACTTCCGCGTGTACAAAATAGGTACTAACATCCCTAAAGGTATGGAATTACCTCCTAATGCAGTTACTTACTATTGGACTTTTAAAATAGACGGGCAAAACAAAGTGATTGAAACTAAAGACCCTTCTTTCCCTAAAATAGCGGGTGAGTACGTGAGTCTTACTTCTAAAACCGAAATGCCTCCTATCCACGATTTCTACATTCAGGATAAGGATAGAACCACCGATTATTTGGAGGAATTCATCAACAAAGACAAACTTTTGATGGTGATTTCCTACCGTCTTGACCGCGCTAACCAAGAGGCTTTTAAAGCTATTAAAACCGTTACCGATAAAGCAATGAAAAACGGCTATACGGTAATAGGTCTTACTTCACAAATGGAAAAAGCGCCTTATATCGTAAAGAAATACGAACTCAACTTCAACTTCTACTACAACGATGCCACCACGCTAAAAACGATGATTCGCTCTAACCCAGGGCTTATTACCCTCTCCAAAGGAACCATCATCGATAAAAAACACTACAACGACAGTGAAAAATTATCAATTGATAATTAACAATTAACAGGTGTGGCGTGAAACAAATATAGCTTTTCAGCATTATCTGCGACTGCAACGAGGCTTGTCGCAGAATACAGCTGTGTCGTACGGTTTGGATATCGAAAAACTCATCTGCTATTTAGAAAAATACAACATCACCGAAACTCCCAACAACATCGAGGAAGACACTTTGCGGCAATTTGTATACGAAGTAGCTAAAGACTTGAATGCACGTTCGCAAGCGCGACTCATTTCGGCATTGAAGAGTTTTTTCAAATTTATGATGTACGAAAAAGGGCGTGAAGACTTCCCGATGAGCCTCATTGAAAGCCCCAAAATAGGCGTAAAACTCCCCGATACACTTTCACTACAAGAGATAGATGCGATGCTTGCTTCTATAGATTTAAGTACCGATGAAGGTAATCGCAACAAGGCGATGATAGAGATGCTCTACGCTTGCGGGTTGCGCGTATCGGAGCTTATTTCGCTCAGATTGTCCGATTTGTTTTTCGATGAAGATTTTATCAGAGTGATGGGGAAAGGCAGCAAACAGCGGTTAGTACCTATTGAGGCTTACACCCAAAAGCAAGTGAAGCAATATATAGACAACCAGCGCCGACAGCTAAAAATAGCCAAAGGACACGAGGATTTTGTATTCTTAAACAGAAGGGGAAAACAGCTCACACGAGCGATGATTTTCACGATTGTAAGACAAGTAGCGGAAAATATAGGGCTACAGAAGACGATTAGTCCGCATACATTTAGGCATTCGTTTGCCACACACCTATTGGAGAATGGTGCCAACTTGCGAGCTATACAAATGATGTTAGGGCACGAGAATATTACTACTACTGAAATTTACGTACACGTAGAGAAGAGTTTTTTGCGAGAAGCACTGATAAAGTACCACCCACGCCAGAAGATGAGCTTTACCCAATAGCCCATTACGTCATCACTCTATATACAATGAGTGAAGCTCCACCTTATTAGCGTTTTTTAGTTAGAGGTCTTCAAAATCAAGGCTGCGATAAGTGCCATTAGTAACACCGTTACCATTAACTCTTACGTTTTCCAATCGTTCAGCATATAGCTCTTTCTTAAAATCCTTTTGATGGCGTTCAGAAATTACTTCTTCACCTCTTTCATCAAAAACATAGGCTGTCATTTCGTTTAAAATGTCTTTAAACAATTCAAAATCTTCTTTATAGAGATAGATTTTGTGTTTTTTGTAGTGTACAGACCCATCGTCGTGCGTAAATTTCTTACTTTCGGTAATGGTCAAGTAATAATCATTAGCGCGTGTAGCCCTCACATCAAAGAAGTAAGTGCGCCTACCCGCCCTTAGGACTTTAGAGAAGATCTCCTCATTGTCCAAAAATTCTTTTTCTTCCATTGTACATACTGTTTTAATTATTCGCGTACAAAAGTCTATAAATAGAGAATACTATGCAAGTTTTTTAGCTATTATTTTATTGTTTCAGCTATATTTTATTATAATTTTAACATATATAGTGTAAAAATAGGAGTTAAACATAAAGTTATTAAAATGTAATTTACTAATTTCTTCATTTGCTAATTTGCTAAATTCCTAATTTGTTCATTTGCTAATTGTTTTGTACTTTTGCAGCCTTAAAAGAAAACAATGTCCGAAAAAACATCACGCACTAAACATACTTTTCATCAGCTATCGCGCTTTGTAAAACCTTATCGAGGCGTATTTATAGCTGTCGCGCTCTTTGCGATACTTTCTTCTATTTTTTCAACGGCTCAGCCTTACCTCATAAAAGTAGCAATCGACGATTATATCACCCTTAAAAACTACGAAGGGCTGTTGCGCATCACCTATATATTAGTAGTCTTGCTCTGCGCCGAAGTGTTAATGCAATTCCTTTTTTCTTATTATTCTAACTGGTTAGGACAAACCGTTATACGCGATATACGCGAAAAACTCTTCGCTCACTTGTTGCGCCTAAAGATGAGATATTTCGATAAATCGTCAATTGGTGTGCTCGTAACCCGTGCGGTGAACGATATGGAACGCATTGGTGAGATTTTCAGTTCAGGACTTTTTGAGATGGCAAGTGATGTGCTCAAAATGTTAGTTATCACCATCGTAATGTTTGTAATCGATTGGAAATTAGCACTCATCAGTTATGCTACGATGCCGCTAATTCTCTACTTCACCCGTTGGTTTCAGCGTTCTATGAATGCCGCTTTTGTGGAAGTGCGCAAAGAAGTAGCTAACCTCAATGCCTTTGTACAGGAGCGCATTTCGGGTATCAAAGTAGTACAGCTTTTTGCCCAAGAGCGCGAAGAATTAGAAAACTTCAAGAAAATCAACGAGAAACATAAGCAAGCGTGGCTCAAAACAATATGGTATAACTCTATCTTCTTTCCTATTGGCGACTTGTGTGTATCAATTACTATTGCTCTTATCGTGTGGTTTGGCGGACGACAAATCGTAGGCGATAGTGTGTACGACTTGGGGAATATCTTCTTGTTTATACAACTCTCTCAACAGCTTTTCCGTCCTATCAGGCATATCGCCGATAAGTTCAACACCTTACAGATGGGCATTATCGCTTCCGATCGTGTGTTTGCTATTTTGGAAACTAAAAACGACTCGGAAACTGAAGGACACAAGGAACTTACCGAAGTGAAAGGGGCTATAGAATTTAAAGATGTTCACTTTGAATATATAGCAGGCGAAGAAATTTTGCACGGCATCAGTTTTGAAGTCAAAGAGGGTGAAACTATTGCTATTGTAGGGGCGACAGGCGCTGGGAAAACTACGATTACCAATCTGCTGAACCGTTTTTACGACCTTAGCTCTGGTGCGATTTACATCGATGGACTAAATATTAAGGAATACACCCTCAGTTCGTTGCGAAAACACATCGCTACTGTATTGCAAGATGTATTTTTGTTTGCCGACAGCGTGCTGAACAACATCACCCTGAAAAATCCCGCTATCACTGAGGAGGAAGTGATTGCAGCAGCTAAGAGCATAGGCGTTCACGATTTCTTGATGAGCTTGCCTGAAGGTTATCACTACAATGTGAAAGAGCGCGGCACAATGCTTTCGGCAGGACAACGCCAGCTTATTGCTTTCTTACGTGCTTATGTACACAAACCACAGATACTCATTTTGGACGAGGCAACTTCATCAGTCGATTCTCATTCCGAACAACTCATACAAAAGGCTACCGATAAAATGACTGAAGGGCGCACTTCTATTATCATCGCCCACCGCCTTACAACGGTAAAAAAAGCCGACAAAATTATCGTGTTAGACAAGGGAAATATCGTAGAAACGGGCACACACGAGGAGTTATTGCAAATAGAGAACGGTTACTACCGCAATTTGTACGAAGTGCAGTTTTTAGACGAATAATTTTTTGGTATATTGTTTGATTTACAGCTAATAAGTTTCATCAAAACATTGTTTAGTAATGAAAATCAAACATTTTTTATCTTCAGTAGCTTTACTGCTTCCCTTTGTGATCACCGCACAGAAATCGGTGATGCCCGAGGTAAAAGTAGTAAATGAACGCAATGCCAACCCTATGGTGTTGCAAGACCTCTCCATAGACATATTGGTAATAGGGCAAACAGCCGTTACCACTATGGAAATGACCTTTTACAACCCCAACAGCCGCGTAATGGAAGGCGAATTTCAGTTTCCTCTTGCCGACGGTCAGCAGGTGTCACGCTTTGCCTTGGACATCAACGGCAAAATGCGCGAAGGGGTGGTAGTAGATAAGACCTCAGGGCGCAAAGCCTTTGAGGAAATTGTGCGCAGGGGTGTAGACCCTGGTTTGTTAGAAAAGACGGAGGGCAATAACTTCAAAGCCCGCGTGTATCCTATGCCTGCCAAAGGCACTCGCCGTGTGCTTATCGCTTTTGAACAAGAGTTACACGAGCGCGACGGACAGGATTATTACTTCTTGCCTATCACAGCTAACACCACCCTTAAAAACTTCAAAGTACGCACTGAGGTGGTATCGCGCTTTGTAAAAGCCGATATTCAAAACAGCTTGCAATTAGACTTCAAGCAAGCGCACAACAGCTATATCAGTGAGGTGAGCCAACAGAATTTTGCGCTCAACCAGAACATTGCGCTCACTTTCCCTAAAATTGAGAAACCGCAAAGTATTAGCGCTACTAAAGGCAACAAAACCTATTGCTATGGCAATATAGCCTTGGCTACTGCCCAACCCAAAAACAGACCTACTCCTAAAGAAATAGGGCTTTTATGGGATGCGTCACACTCGGCAACCAATCGCGATAGAGCAAAAGAATTTGCTTTCTTAGACGCTTATTTCAAAGCACTTAAAAATGTGAAAGTCGTTCTTAGCAGTTTCAATATTCGCACTGATAAACCCCTTAGTTTTGAAGTGAAAAACGGCAATTGGCAAGCACTGAAATCACATTTAGAAAATTTGCCTTATGACGGTGCTACCGATGGCAACGCTATCAATTTCAGTCTCAAAGCCGATGAATTACTCCTCTTTAGCGATGGTATTTTCAACTTTGGCAGTAAAGATTTTTCAGTAAACGACATAGTAAAACAAGCCAAAACCCCTGTAACGGTAGTCAATGCTTCGGCAGTTGCCAATACCCCAAAAATGCAATACCTCGCCAATGCTACGGGGGGTAGCTTTATAGATTTGACCACCCTCACTACCGAGCAGGCACTAAAAGTAGCGCAGACTGTACCTTTCCAACTGCTGGATATAGAAGTGAAAAATGGTAAAATAGCTAAAATTTTCCCACAGAAAGGTACTACTATTACCAAAGGTAATTTTACCTTGCAGGCGAATTACAAACTAAAGAAGCAACCTTAGTACTCAGCTTTGGATACCCTAAAAATATAATCGTACAAAAAGAAATCCATTTTACAGCTAACCCCGATGCTTCGGGAAGTGAGTTTGAACTTTTGCGCCGTATATGGGCAGAAAAGCAAATTGCACAATTAGAACGCGAAAGCGCTGAACAAAAGCAAATAGATGCCGTAGGACGTGAATATGGCATTGTAACTGAAGGTAACTCACTTATCGTTTTAGAAACCGTAGAAGATTATGTGCGCTACCGCATTACACCTCCTGAAGAATTGGCTAAAGAGTACTATGCGAGACTAAACTCTCAAGCTGAAGAGAAAAAAGAGAGAAAAAAGGAAATTTTAGAAGACCTTATTGAGCAATCAAACGAGCAAACAGAATGGTGGAAAACCGTATATCCTCTCAAAGATAAAAAAACTAAAAACAAAAAGCAGCTAAATGTAGTAGTAGATGAAATAACCGACAATCGTGCTGAAATAAAAGATGAGGTTATAGCTTCTGCTGAAACAGCTAAAATGGAAGAGTCTGTACCTCAAGCTGAAGTTCAAGCTCAAGCGCGAGGAATCAGTATGAGAGGGATAAGCTCTGTTTCAGAAGATACTGATCGCTCAGAACTCAATGAGGTAGTAGTAAGGGGTTACGCTCCTGTGATGAAAAGAAGTCTAACAGGCTCTATTTCTGTTATAGCTACAAATGATGTGAGAGTTGAAAATACTACCCCAATGGCAAATATAGAACTCAATGCCTACAACCCCGATACTCCTTATTTAAAGGTAATGGAATACACTGAAGAAGCTAAAGCTGTAGAAACCTATTACAAACTAAAAAAAGAATATGGCACAACACCTGCTTTCTATGCCGATGTAGCCGATTACTTTTTCAAAAAAGGCAATCGCGAGCAAGCTATTTTGGTAGTATCTAATTTAGCAGAACTCGGTTTAGACGACCCACAACTGCTCAGAGTATTAGGTTATAAACTCAGTCGTTACAATGCCAAAAAAGAAGCGGTGCAAGTATTCCAAAAAGTAGCAACTATACGACCAGAAGAGCCTCAATCTTTCCGTGATTTAGGCTTAGCTTTAGCCGATGATACCCAGTACAATGAAGCAGTGAAGAACCTTTACAAAGTAATTACTGAAGATTGGAACGACGATCGATTTGAAGATGTAAAGCTCATTACCCTGAACGACATCAACAGTATCGTAGCGCGTAATAAAAATGTAAAAACGAGCTATATCGACAAGCGTTTGCTCAAAAAAGAGCCCGTAGATGTGCGTGTAGTACTCTCTTGGGATACCAATGATTGCGATATGGACTTATGGGTAACCGACCCTAAAGGCGAGAAATGTTATTACCAAAACACACTCACTTATCTCGGTGGAAAAATATCAGACGACGTAACTGAAGGTTATGGTCCTGAAGAGTTTATGATTAAAAAAGCTATGAAAGGACAATACAAAGTGCAGGTAAATTACTATGGTAGCAATTCCCAAAAGCAATTGATGCCGGTAAGCTTACGCATTACTTTCTACACCCACTACGGAACACCACAACAAAAACAACAAGAAACAACGATACGCCTCAACGATGAAAAAGATGTAATTGAGGTAGGAGCTTTTCAGGTAAGGTAACAGGAATAGGAATAGAAACAAAAAAGCGAGGCTTTCGCCTCGCTTTTTTTAGTAATTCTTATTTTTAAGTCTCAGATTATGTAAAATTATTCAATGATATTAGCAATACTTACTCGGTTCCAATCTGGCTCGCTAAACATATCACCGATACCATTACCTTCAGCTTGAATTCTATCAGCAGAGATTTTGTAACGGTTAACTAAGAGAGTTTTAACAGCTTCAGCACGAGCAGTAGCTAATTTTTTGTTTTTCTCTAAGTCACCTTCAGGAGAAGCATAACCTTTTATACTTACTTTAGCATTTCTATATTTGTTAAGGTAAGAAGCGATACGCTCTACGTTAGGCAATTGAGATGCATCAATAGTACTTTTAGCTACACGGAAAGTAACTACAGACTCTAAAGTTTTCTTGTTTTTAGTAACAACTTTCTCAACTACTTCAGGTTTTTTGTTACGAGCAGCCTCTAAATCATCTTGCAATTTTTTGATTTGTTTTTGGTCATCAGCTAATTGTTTGTTTTTGCTGTTCAACTCATCACGAAGTCTTGCTAACTCACCGCTGTTATCAGGCGCTTGAGCAGCTGTAGTGAAGTGGTGAGCACCATTGCTACCTTTGAAACGGTAAACTACACCAGCAGTTACTTGAATCATAGAGTTCAAAGTATTCAACTCATTTTGAGAAACTGATGGATTTGTGTTAATGTGTTGTACAACACCAATAGGGTTAATTCCGCGTTCAACACCATAAACAATAGCAGGGCTAATTTTAATTCCCCAAGCTTTGCTTTCACCTAAGTTGAACAATAAGTTAGAACCAAACTGAGCACTCATCCAGTTCAATTTTGCTCCATTATCAGCTTTTCTGTTGTCAGCACCTTGTGGGTACAAGTGATACCAGCCTAAACCAGCAAAACCTTCAACTTCGAAGAAACGAGGAGTTCCTTTGTAGCCAGCAAAAAGATTGCTCAAGTTTACAGTACCTACTAAACTTACATTGCTAGCGTCTACAAAGTTACCATAAATTTGAGATTCGTCAAAGTTTACTGGACGTACATACGCCATACCTTCAACGCCTAAACGGAACGCTGGAGAGATTTGTTTACCAATCTCAGCTCCAAAAGTAGCACGGGTGTTTTTAAAGAAAGCTTCACGAGTAGTATCGGAGAAACCACCAAATTTTACACCTACTTGCCAGTTGTCAAAAAATTTGCTCTTACTTAGCATTTCTTGTGCGTTAGCACTTACGAAAGTTGCAACCACTGCTGCAACACTTAAAAGAGTTCTTTTCATAAAAATAACGTTTAAAAAAAACTTATTCACGATTAATATGGGGCAAATGTATAACTATTTTTTATAACTACCTCATTTTTGAGCTACAAAAACGCTCTAATCTCTTTTTTTTTAACTTTTCTTTTACATTTTATTTAGAAAAACATTCTGTTTTTGTTAAAAAATAAAGTGTTTTTTGGACTAATATTCATCAGTTGGGGTTACGAATATCTCATCGGATTTGTGGCGATAACCACTTATGCGCTCTTGCAAATCTTGGAAAATAACAAAGAGTACGGGTATGACTATCAATCCAAAGAAAGTACCTATCAACTGCCCTACCGCAGCTCCTGTAGCTACTGAACGGTTACCTTCGGCACCTACTCCTGAGGCAAATACCAATGGCATCAAACCAACGATAAAGGCAAAGGAGGTCATCAAGATAGGACGCAAACGCGCCATAGCAGCTTTGATGGCTGCTTTAGAGAGACTCTCACCCATACGGCGGCGCTGTACAGCAAATTCTACAATCAAAATTGCGTTCTTTGCCAAGAGTCCCATTAGCATAATAAGAGAGATTTGGAAATAGATATTGTTTTCCAAGCCGAAAAGCCACTGTCCTAAATAAGCTCCAAAGATACCAAAAGGCAATGAGAAGAGCACTGATAATGGTAATAAGTAACTCTCATACTGTGCTGAAAGGATAAAATAAGTGAATACCAAGCTGAGCAAGAAGATGAGAATGGTTTGTGAGCCTGCAGTCTGTTCTTCACGTGTCAAACCTGTATAATCGATACTATAATTAGCATTAAGGGTTTGGGCTGCTACCTCCTGTACTGCTTTTAGGGCATCACCCGTACTATAGGCAGGGTTGTTTTGAGCCGAAATAGATACCGAAGTAAATAAATTATAACGGCTGAGCGATTGAGGTCCAAAGGTACGTGTGAGCGTTACGAACTCGGTAATAGGCGCCATTGTGCCACTACCTGTTTTTACGAACAAGTTGTTCAGGCTATTGAGGTCTTTGCGCGCTTCGGGCAACGATTGTACCATTACGCGGTATTGCTTTCCGTAAAGGGTAAAGTCGGTAGCGTAAAAACCACCTATATAGTTCTGCAAGGTAGAAAGAATCGTACTCACCGTAATACCCGATTGCATAGCGCGCTCTACATTGATATCCATTTGGTATTGTGGATAATTTACATTGAAAGAGGTTTGAGCAAATTTTATTTCAGGGCGTTGCATCAAAGCACCTAAAAATTGTTGTGCATTTTTGTTCACCTCACTGATATCACTTCCGGATTTATCCAAGAGCACAAACGATACCCCACCACCTATACCAAAACCAGGTACTGAAGGCGGTTGGAAGAAAATCACATTGGCATCTTTGACATTAGCTACTGCACGAAAGGCATTATTGATAATTGACTGAATGTCTTGACCAGGGAGTTTAGAACGCTGTTCGAAAGGTTTCAGCTTGAAGAAGCCCATACCATTGTTACTACCTTCGCCCGAAATCATACCACGCCCCGTTACAAAGGTAACATTTTCCACCCCTGGGATATTGGAAAGACTTTCGTTTACTTCACGCATAATATTGGCGACACGTTCCATAGATGCCCCAGGAATCATAGATACATCCATCATCACAAACCCTTGGTCTTCACTGGGTACAAAGCCCGATTTCATACTTTTATTGGCAAAATAGATACCACCTCCTGCTAAGAGTAAAAGCACTAAGGTTACCCATTTGTGGCGAAGGAAGAAAGTAAAAGTTTGTCCGTATTTATAAGTCGCTGCATTGAAAGCTACATTAAACTTGTGGAAGAACTTACCGAACCACGATTTTTCTTCGTATTCTTTATCACCGTGAGGTTTGAGAAAGAGCGAGCAAAGTACCGGACTGAGGGTGAGCGCATTGATTGCTGAAATCACGATAGCTACAATAAGGGTTACCCCAAATTGTTTGTAGAACACCCCCGTAGTACCGCCCATAAAGGTTACCGGCACGAACACTGCTGCCATTACCAAAGTGATAGAGATAATCGCCCCTGTAATCTCGTTCATAGCCGAAATGGTAGCAGGTTTCGCTTTCTCGTGAGTTTGCTCCATTTTGGCGTGCACCGCCTCGACGACGACTATCGCATCATCCACCACTATACCGATAGCCAATACCAAGGCAAAGAGGGTGAGCATATTGATAGAATAACCAAAGAGGTTCAAGAAGAAGAAAGTACCTACGATAGACACTGGCACCGCAATAGCAGGAATAAGCGTAGAGCGGAAGTCTTGCAAGAAAATATACACCACCAAGAACACCAACAAGAAAGCCTCCAAGAGGGTAGACACCACTTTAGAAATGGCAGCATCTAAGAACGTATTGGCGTTGTAGTTGATAGTATAAGTAATCCCTTCGGGGAAAGAAGGTTTTAGCTCCTCTAAGAGTTTTTCGATATTTTGGATAATTTCGTGAGCATTAGAGCCTGGGGTTTGGGAAATACCCATAGCCACCGCAGGACGACCTTTACTTTCAGAAAATCCTGTATATCCGAGGGCGTCGAGTTCTACAGTAGCCACATCTTTGAGGCGAAGTACACGTCCGCCATCTAAGGCTTTAAGCACTATATTCTCGTATTCAGATACTTGAGTGTATTTTCCTTTATATTTAATTACATATTCATAGCTACTACCGCTGTTTTGCCCCAAAGTACCCGCAGCTGCTTCTCTACTCTGAGCTGAAATTGCAGCAGTTACCTCAGTAGGGTTGAGACCGTATGCTTGGAGTTTTTGCGGATTTAACCAAATACGCATAGAATAAGTTTTACCTCCAAAAGCACTGGCATCCCCTACCCCACTGATACGTTTGATCGCAGGAATCACATTGATGCTCAAATAGTTTTGCAAGAACACATCGTCTAACTCTTTATTTTCAGAAAAGAAAGTGAGGAACATCAGGTTACCTGAGCTCTGCTTGCGCACTGTTACCCCCGATTGGGTTACCTCCGATGGCAAAATAGAGTTCGCACGCGACACTGCATTTTGCACGTTTACTGCTGCAATATCACCATTAGTGCCTTGTTTGAAATACACAGTAATATTTGCTGAACCACTATTAGAAGCCGATGAGGTAATATAATCCATATTTTCCACCCCATTGATTTGTTCTTCTAACGGAATCACCACTGCTTTAAGCACTGTTTCGGCATTGGCACCTGCATAGTTAGCCGATACCTGTACCGTTACAGGGGCAATATCGGGGTATTGGGAAATAGGTAAGGATATAATCCCTAAAATCCCTAAAATTACTATCAGAATAGAAATTACCGTTGATAGTACCGGTCTGTTTATAAAACTTTTTATCATAAGTTTAAGTTATAGATTCTTCTTTTTAATTTGCTAATTTACTAATTTGCCAATTATTTCCAGCCACCTCCGAGGGCTTTATACAGGGTGATACCATACTGCATACGAGTGAATTGTGCGTTAGCTACACTAAGCTCGGCATTGAGGCGGTTTACTTCGGCAGTGATCACCTCCAAATAATTCACCATACCGCTATCAAAGAGTTGTTTAGAGAAATCTGTTGCTTTTTGATAGGCTTCCATCTCTTTAGTTTTGAGTTGAATAAACTCGTCTTGAGAGTTGAATTGGTGCATTGCATCGGAGACTTCTTTGCCTGCTGAAAGAATTGCCTTTTTGAAGTTGAGTAAAGCGGTTTCTTGAGCAGCTTTTTGCACTTCGTACTGGGTGCGTATTTGTCGGCGATTGAGGATAGGTTGCGCCAATCCCGCTATAAAGTTAGCAAACATCGATTTGGCTGAAAACCAAGTATCGAGTTCAGTACTGCTGATACCGCCGCGAGCACTGAGAGTGAGGGTAGGATAGAAAGCAGCACGGGCTACATTGGTGAGTTCAAAAGCGTTGCGCAAGTTCAGTTCGGCACGTGCCACATCAGGACGATTTTCGAGCAAACTTACAGCATATCCCTGACGGAATTCAGTAGGGAATTGTTGTTCGGCAAGGGTGCTTCGCTCTATGTGATGAGGTTCTTCGCCGAGGAGTACACATATCGTATTCTCTAATGCCCATACGCTATTGTTGATTGTAATAAGTTGTGCTTGTGCGTTGTACACAAGTGCTTCGATTTGCTTGGTCGCTACTTCGGTAGTAGAACCTGCATTTTTGAGTTGTTTGGTAGTTTCCAAACTTTTGGTGCGGAACTCAATGGTTTGTTCGAGTACTTTTTTCTGTTCGTCAAGCATCAACAATTGGTAATAAGCTGTCGCTAAAGTTGCTACCACTTCGGACTGCACTGCTTTTTGAGCTTCGACAGTTGCCAAATAAGAGGCATAGGAGGCGCGTTTTTGGGCGGAGAGTTTGCCCCAAATATCGGCTTCCCACGAAGCGCTACCTGTGATATCAAATAGGTTGTTGTAAGTACGTTCTCCCAGACCTCCCGCTGCATTGATAGAGTTGGTGCTGCGGGTGTAGTTTGCTCCTACTGAGAGGGTAGGGATAAAAGCAGCCTTACTTTGCTTGAGGTAGGCTTGTGCTGAAACTACACTTTGCATTGCTACACGCACATCGAGATTATTAGAAAGCGCCTTGCTGATGTGCTGTTGGAGAGTGGCATCGGTGAAGATGTTACGCCAAGATACATTAGCACTGCTAAGGCTATCTGTAGGGAGATTGTCCGTACGGAAAAATTTTTCATTTACGACATTGGGACGCTCGTAAGTTTTGCGACCTGCACAAGCGGTAAGGCTAAGGGCTATAGTTACTATAGCAACTGATTTATAAATGATTTTGTACATATTAGTTGTTAGGGGTTAGGGGTTAGGGGTTCAGACGGGGCAGACAAGGCAGACAAGGCAGACGGGTCTGATGAAAGTGTAAAAGAGAATAGAAATATAGTAAATTGGGTCATATCAAAAATATTTTATTTCTTTTTACTTTTATTCTTTTTATGTTGGTTATAGTAATCCTTGGTATAAGCCACTAATCCATATTGACTGAGATAGCCATATTGCTCAAATAACTCTTGCTTCTCCATTACAGAATACTTGTAAAACTGTCCGCTTCGGAGTTCTTTTTTGAATGCTTCTCTATCTTTTTCTTCAACTATCTTATCATTACGTATAAAAAGGATTCCACAACCATAAGCATACTCAATATGAATATTACTATTCCTATAGAGTCTGTCCATAGTATGGTTATATACTTGGTGAGGTGTGTCTTTAAACACAATATAGCAACCCATATTGTCAAAATGGATTGTATCCCACTGTTTTGCTTGTATCTTATACATACCATTGGCATCTGTTTTTACCTCATTAGCTGCATAATACCCGTCTTTTGTATAAGTAATTACATCTGTTCTTACAGGAATATTAGCAAGAGGCTTCCCTTGATAGTCAGTTACCTTGCCTGTTATAGTAATTTGCGCCATAGTGGAAAGTGTAAAAAAGAATAGAAATATAGTAATTCGGGTCATAACTTTTATTTTTTAGTGTTTACAATGATTACTCCATAGGCTCCAAGAGAGCCATATAATGGAACTCCTAATTGTCCATCTAATTCTATTATTTTCTCTATTTTCTTCCGTCGTATTTTTTTGAGAAACTCTTCCTTTTTTTCTATAGGCAATCCGTCGAGAAAAAACAACTTGTCGCAAGGAGTTTTCAAACTTATAGAAGGTGTAGAGGCTCTTGGGTCACTACTTCTGCTTTCAATAGGAGGGTGTTGTACAAAGTTATGGCTTTGTTCTTTTATTTCTTTTACGACGAGATAACAATCCTCTATATTTTCAGCTTGTATCGCATTCCAGCGGTGGGCTTCGATAGTGTAATTGCCTAAACGATCTGTATAAGTCCCGATATTTCTATCTTTGTTATATACCCTAATATTAGCCAGAGGATTCCCTTCTTTATCAGTAATTTTCCCTGAAACCACTATAAGGCGATAGGTTTGATAGAATTCCCCAATCTCTGCATAAAGTTGCTCTTCCTTGTTGAGTTGACTATTAGGCGGATTACTAGCGAGTGCTTTTGCTTTCCGAAAAGTGTCCTTAGTGATGATATATACGGCTCCGTATTTTGCACTACTGCCAAAAAGATTTTTAGCTTCTTCTCTAAAAAGCACCAAAATTTCGGCTATATCATCGGGTTGAAGTTTTTCAGTCTTTAAACTCCATTTAGTAATTTTCTTCCCATCAATAATATAAAGAGGGGGCTCGTTAGAAATTTTCCCTACATCCTTTATGCCTCCGCCTTGGGATTCCTTAACTTGTGCTGTGAGAGGCAGAGAAAAGAGTAATAATAACAAATATTTCATAATAACGAGGGGCAAGTTACGAATGACGAATGACGAGTGACGAATGACGAGTTACGAGTTATGAATGACGGGGGCAACTTTTCACTAAAAGATGGGTTGTATTTTCTTTACGAGGCTGTCCATTGAAATGGGTTGGGGTTTGATTACGGTACCTGTACGCACTTTATTGAGACCTTGTGCGAGGATGACATCGCCTTTTTTGAGTCCGCTTTCTACAACTGCATAGTTATCGGCGCGGTTTTTAAGTGTGATGACGGTTTGTCGCAAGGTATCTTTTTCGGCTACGCGATATACAAATACTTTTCCTTGTTGTTCAAAAGTAGCGACCTCAGGAATTACAAGTGAATTGTTGAAATTTTGAGGTATTTTAATCGTTCCACTATTGCCATTAGTGAGCAATTTGTTAGGATTAGGGAAAGTAGCGCGGAACTGTATGCTACCCGTAGAGGGGTCGATTTGTCCGGTTACCGCTTGAATTTTACCTTTCTCAGCATACTCTTTTCCGTTAGCCAATACCAATGAAGCCTCAGGCAGGTTTTTGAGTTTTTCGGCAGTGGTTTTGCCTTCGGTGTTAGCTAAAAAGTCGAGGTATTCTTTCTCGTTCATTGAAAAATAAGCATATACCTCTTTCACATCAGAAACGGTAGTGAGGACTGTATTATTGGCAGTTACTAAAGCGCCTTCACGGAAGTTGATTGCTCCTACTACTCCATTTACAGGTGCTTTTACTACTGCAAAACCGATGTTGCTGGCCACCTCGTTGTAGGCAGCTTGAGCGCGTTGCAAGTTGGCTTTGGCAGTTGCTAATTGCACGGAGCTCACGATATTTTTTTCTACCAAGGGCACTAATTTATCTACCTCCACCTTAGCCGCATCTACAGCTGCTTTGGCTGAGGCTGCCGACTGGTTAAGGGTTTGTGTTTCCAGCTGAAACAAAGGTTGTCCTTGGGTTACTGCCTGACCTTCGTCTACTAATACTTTGGTGATATAACCAGAAATCTTGGCCTGCACGGAACTGTTTACAATACCTTCAATATTTACTGGATAAGAAAGTTGAGAAACCGTATTTTGCTCCCCTACTACAATCACAGGATAAGCCTCAGGTCCATTTGATCGTTGTTGTTGTTGATTTCCATTATTACAAGCTACCATTGCGATAGCTACTGTTGTTACTAAAAAGATTTTATTCATTATACTTAGTTATTAGTCGTTAGTGTTAGTTTTAGGACAAGTCGGACGGGGCTGACAAGTCGGGGGAGATAGAGATGGTTAGGTGAGGTTGGAGGGTAAGTGTTATTGGCAAAAGTAGTTTAAAAATAGTTATAGGCAAGTGTGGGACGGCGTTAATCTTTTGTTAAAGTTTAGCAAATGAGACACCAATGCGCTGTTTTAAAATTTATGTTGCAAAGGTAAGATGAAGAGAGGATTTAGGCAAATAATATCGACAGAAAGGCTGATTTTATCGACGAAAAGTACAAAGTACGAGGTGTATTTTTTTAACTATTGATTTGCTTTACCAATATTACACTAAAAACTCCCATTACGAGAATCACTCTAAGCATATTGTGTAAGGCTCTGTATTGAGGTTGGGTTTGGCTTTTCCAAAGAAAGGCTACAAAAAACAATAAATAAAGCATTGTAAAGTAGAGAAAGTACGTCAGTTTGAATATGGGGAAACTATGGAGTAGCCAATAGATAGGCATAAAGCAGAGCAATACGTTCAAGGTGATGAGTTTTTTAGCAAAACTCTCACCATAGACCACGGGAATTGTAGCATAGTTGTGAGTGAGATCACCTTTGATGTTTTGCAAATCTTTGATAAACTCTTTGGTGAGCATTAACAGAAAGATGAGTATAGCATGGGCGAAAATCACAGTTTCGAAATTGCGATAATACACAAATATTGCAAAAAAGGGGATAATAGCTAAACTTGCTGAAGTGAGGTTGCCCCAAAGCAGTAGCTTTTTGATACGGTGTGAATAAAGCCACATTGTGAAGATATAACCTGAAAAGAAAATCACTGCTCTAAACGACACATAACTAGCTACTATTACTGAGAGAAAATTGAGCAAAAAATAGAGGGTAAGTTTGGTATTCTGACTCACTAAGTGGTTGATCATTGTTTGGGTAGGTTTATTAATCAAATCTTTATCTTTGTCGTAAAAACCATTGATAATATACCCTCCAGCGATAGCCAAAGCTCCTGCAATGACGAGCATCAATAAGTGTGTATCGGCAAGGACTTCACGCCAAGGTTGTTTGGAGAGCACGAAGATAGAGGCTAAGTACTGAGCTACACAAACCATCGCGATATTGTAGCCACGGACTACCGAAAAAAGCCCCAATAATTTTAATAAAGCTCTTCTCTTCATACTATCTAACTGTTATTTCTAACTTCTATATTACTTGTATATAGAAAGTCGTTGTCCCACGCGTACTTTATTACTTTTCATTCGGTTCCAGCGTTTGATATTATTGATTGTCACGCCGTGGCGACTAGCAATTTTACCTAAGTTATCGCCTTTTTTCACCGTATAAACTGTTTTTTTAGTAGATTTACCTCCTGCGTATTGTTCGCCTTTGGTTACTTCAGGAAGAACTTGTTCACGTTGAGCTTTTTGTTCGTTTAGGTAGTTGTAGATAGCTTGTTCATTGGATACGAACTTACCTATTTCGGAGATAGGCAAACGCACGGCATAGTTGCGCCCTTCAACATAAGGCACTACATCTAATTGGTAAGAAGGGTTAAAAAACTGAATATCTTGTACATCCATACCTGTAATTTCGGCTATATCCTTGAAAGGAATGGCTTGTTTTACACGAATGGTATCAGTTTGGAAGAGATGATTAGCGCGTTTTTGAGGTTTGAAGCCGTGTTCTTTAGCATATTCAAAAATATAGAGTGTTGCCAAGAAAGCAGGCACATACCCCGCTGTTTCACGAGGAAGATAGGGGCGCAAATTCCAATAGTTAGTCTTGCCATTAGAACGGCGTATAGCTTTGGTTACATTACCGGGACCTGAATTGTAGGCTGCGAGAGTTAAATCCCAGTCACCAAATATTTTGTAGAGTTCATTTAAGTATTTGGCTGCTGCCTTAGTAGAACGAACGGGGTCGCTACGCTCATCGACATAGTTATTCACCTCTAAACCATAGCTTTTGCCCGTAGCATACATAAATTGCCACAAACCTGTTGCCCCTGCACGCGAACGCGCTTTAGGGTTCAAAGCAGATTCAATAATGGCAAGGTACTTCATTTCAAGAGGAATTTTTTGGTTACTCATTTCCTGTTCGAACATTGGAAAATAGTAATCACTGAGGCTCATCAGGCGTTCTAACGAAGAGCGACGATTCTTCAAAAACGATTTGATCACCTGTTCTAATATAGGGTTATACTCCACGTTGAAAGGTGTTTTTTCATTCAGTTTACGCAAGCGCTCTTTGAGTACTTCGGTAGGTAACTCACTGTAATCTACATCAGTAGGGGTTGCGGCTACATCTTCGCTCATTTGAAAGAACAAATCGGAATTAGACAGTTCTTTCAGCCATTTTTCATCGTATTTTTTTATGTTGGGATTATCGTTAAACTTGTGTAATCCTTCGCGTTTAGGATTTCTATTTATTGTGTCTTTTTGAGAGTTTTGCGCCTGTATTGGCATACTACCTAAGAGCAAACAGGCGAGGGTAGTGAGTGTATATTTTTTAAATTTCATATTCTTAATAATGTAAGTACGTTTTTTAGTTTATTACAATAAGAGCGACAAAACTACTAAAAATATTACAAAGAGACAAATATTCGCTCAAGAAACTTTAAAAATCGATTTCAGGGTCTTCAGTATCTCCTTCTTTTTCTTTATTGCAATCTATAGGAATTTCTTTGTTTTGAGGGGCAGGAAAAGCGCCTTTAGAAACGCTCAAATCTTTATCGGCATAGCATTTTTTCATATAATAGCCGAATATGGGGAGTGCCATTGTAGCCCCTTGACCGTAGGCAGTAGTACGGAAGTGTACCGCGCGGTCTTCACCTCCTACCCAAACACCGGTAACAAGATTAGGCACCATACCGATAAACCAACCATCGCTATTATTTTGAGTGGTACCTGTTTTACCTGCAATAGGGTTCGTAAATTGATAAGGATATCCTGTCATTACATTTTTGTAAATGGTATTATAAGTTTCTGCACCTTTGGTACGCAAGCGCGCTCCTGAACCATAGCGTGTAACCCCTTCCATCAAGTTTACAACAGCACGAGCTACTTCAGCACTTACTACATCGTGAGTTTCAGGGGTGTTTTCAAAAAGTACTGTACCGTTCTTATCTTCTATACGCGTTACTAACACAGGTTTTACATATACCCCTTCATTGGCGAAAGTACCATAAGCCCCTACCATTTGGAAGACAGTTGCATCGGCGGTACCTAAGGCGATAGAAGGCATTTCGGGCATATTGGAAGTGATGCCGAGTTTTCTCACCAAATTGATCACGGGTATAGGGCCTACTTTATCCATCAGGTTTACAGTAATAGAGTTTACTGAGTTTGCCAAAGCGTATTTGAGGGTCATCATTTTACCTGTGAAATTACCTGTAGAGTTACGTGGGCACCACGCTTGCACATTGCCGTACTTATGAGCTTCTACACACGTTGGGATATCAGGGAGTTCCATACAAGGAGAATAGTGCAATTGGTCGATAGCGGTGGCATATACAAAAGGTTTGAAGGTAGAGCCCGTTTGGCGAGCACCTTGTATCACTTGGTCGTATTGGAAATGCTTGTAGTTGATACCTCCTACCCACGCTTTTATGTGTCCTGTTTGAGGTTCCATAGACATCATACCTGTACGCAAATAAGCTTTATAATACAATATAGAGTCACGTGGGGTCATAATGGTATCTTTTTCACCTTTCCAACTGAAGACACGCATCTCTACTTTTTTATCAAACGACTCGCGGATTTCCTTTTCGGAATAGCCTAAATACTTAAGGTGTATCCAGCGATTAGAGTTTTTCATTGCGCGTTCCATTAGGTTTTTATACTCTTCTTTAGAGACTTTTACAAAAGGATAGGTAGCATTTTTCTTAGGGTTATTCTCGGCGTCGAAGGCTTTTTGTAGTTGTTTCATATGAGCTTTCACAGCAGCCTCGGCATAAGCCTGCATCTTAGAGTCGATGGTGGTATAGACTTTCAATCCGTCGAGATAGAGGTTGTGTTTAGTACCATCGGGTTTAGGATTTTGGTCTATCCACGTTTTCATATAAGAACGCAAGTACTCACGGAAGTAGGTTGCCATCCCGTCGTTATGACTTTCGGGGGTAAACTTGATTTTCAATGGCAACTTTTGCAAGGAATCTTTTTGTTCTTGGGTAATGTAGTTGTTCTTAGCCATTTGGGCAAGTACTACATTGCGACGATTAGTTACTCCTTCTTTATTTTTCACAGGATTGTAGAGAGCAGAGTTTTTAAACATCCCTACAAGCATTGCGCCTTCTTCTATTTTGAGGTTTTTAGGTTCTTTATCGAAGTAGATTTTAGCAGCCGAACGGATACCATCGGCATTGTTATTGAAGTCGTAGATATTGAAGTACATTGCTAATATCTCTTCTTTAGTATATTGTTTTTCAAGGCGTGTAGCGATCACCCATTCTTTTATTTTTTGAGTATAACGTGCTAAACCTCTGGTTTTTTCTTTATGAAAAAGCTGTTTTGCCAATTGTTGTGAGATGGTGGAAGCACCTCCTTTTCTGCCAAAATAGACCATTGCCCGCAACGTACCACGCACGTCGATTCCTGAGTGTTCATAGAAACGTTCGTCTTCGGTGGCGACGAGGGCATCGACTAAGTGTTTAGGTAAATCTTTGAAGCGGATAGGCGTACGGTTTTCATCTAAATAGAATTTTCCTAACGATTTACCATCGGCGGTAACGATTTCGGTAGCCAAATTGGTTTCGGGATTTTCCAAGTGTTGGAAGTCGGGCATTTCGCCCAACAAGCCTAAAGAAGCCGAAGTAAAGAGTAATATCACTCCTACCACGCCCGCTATAAAGATATACCAAAACCATCTCACGACTGTGCTGAGTCCTTTTTTAGGTTTGCGGCTGCTGTTGTTACTGTTTGTGCTGTTTGCTTTTTTCATAGTTTATTATTTTTTAAGTCTCCTACGAATTTCACGAATTTACACGAAATTGAGACTATATAAAACTCTTTTGTTAGGCAATTATTTATTAGTTTCTTCGCGTAGCCCCACTTCGGTGATTCCTTTGAGTATTGGTATTCCTTCATCATCACCTATTTTGCGCATTGCTTGTTCTATTTTGATGTTGTACTTACCTTTAGCAGGGAAAACGAATTGTTCTTTGTACCACAATTTGCTTTCTTTCACTGCTGAATAGCCATCTCCCAACCATTTACCTTCGGGGGTTGCCATTTCGTATTGCAACGTATCGACAATTACCTTATCGCTATTGGGCACTTCCATTTTGGCAATCAAATAGATATTGCTAAACTCGTAATGCTCATCGTTACGCAACATTATGAACAAGTTTTTTTTAGCCAACGTATCGTTTGCTTCTAAAAGAAAGGTTACAGGTTCGTTTTTAGTCCAACCATTAGGCAAAGACACATATTGGCTGTATTCCACATTACTATGGCAAGACACGAGGGTTAGCCATAGGAGTAATACACTAAGCGTTCTCATTTTTAGGTTTATCGGCATTAGAGGCTTTGGGTTTGTTATTTTTATTATTGGGCTTTTTCTTAGCGGTATTGGGGTTGTTGTTAGCATTAGGATTGTTATTATTGCCGTTATTTTTAGGCTTGGGCGATTGTTTCTTTTTGTTAGACTGCCCTTGGGGTTGGGATTGTGCTTGTTGGGTTTTGTTATCTCGCTGAGGCTTATTATTATTGCTCGCTTTTTTGTTGTTATGCTTGTTCTTTTTGCGTTTAGGGGCATCGAAACGGGTGATGCTATCTTCTTCTACTGGAGCGAGTTCAATACCTTCATAAGCTGAAGTGCTTTTACGTGAAGACAAATCGGTAACGATGGCATACTCTTCTAACTCTTCAATAGGTTCTCCCTCTTTATTGAGTTCGATAATTTCTTTTACGCTATCTACTGAGAGTTTGTGCCAAGTGATAGGATTTTCGTCGTAAGTGAACCACATTAGGCGTTTGAAGATGTCTATTTTTTGGCACGATGCCATACCGCGCTGTGTGTGGAGTTTTACATCGGTGCGAGGGAAATCTTGCAGAGCATCGAGATAGGTGTCGAGTTCGAAGTTCAAGCAGCATTTGAGTTTACCACACTGACCTGCAAGTTTTTGAGGGTTGAGTGACAATTGCTGGTATCGTGCTGCTGAAGTGGAAACGCTTCTGAAATCGGTAAGCCAAGTAGAGCAGCAGAGTTCACGACCGCAAGAACCTATTCCACCTAAGCGGGCTGCCTCTTGGCGGAAACCTATTTGTCGCATTTCTATACGCACAGAAAAGGCTTTTGCCATATCCTTGATGAGCTGGCGGAAATCGACACGCCCCTCGGCTGTGTAGTAGAATGTTGCTTTAGAGCCGTCGCCTTGGAATTCTACATCGGAGATTTTCATCTCTAAACCTAAGGCAATTGCTAATTCACGCGATTGTTTTTGGACTTCTATTTCTTTGGCGCGTGACTGTTGCCATACATCAATATCGTGCTGATTAGCTTTGCGATACACTCGAGGTATATCGCCTTCCCAATCGATTTTGCGTTTTTTCATTTGCGAGCGCACCAATTCACCTGTAAGGGTTACGACTCCTACATCGTGTCCTGAAGGGGCTTCGGTGGCTACTACATCACCCATTTGGAGGGGTAATTTATCGACATTGCGGAAATACTCTTTGCGGCTGTTTTTGAAGCGCACCTCGACGCAATCAAAATACTCTTGTCCGCCAAGGAGTTGGGTATTTGCCAGCCAATCAAAAACTGATAATTTGGCAGTGCCAAAGCTTCGCGCTCCGCAGTTTGTATTACAGCTATTGTTCGTATTGTGTGTGCAAGTATTGCAACTCATTTTTCTATGGATTATTACATTAATAGAGAGGGTATAAGAGCCCTTTCAATCGGCAAAAATACGAATAATTTAGAAATTAGCAAATTTGTGAATTAGCAAATTAGAGAAAAGTAGAGAGAATATTATAGGGAGAAGCTCGAAGAATCTTGGAAGATTCTGGAGGGTCTCGGGGAAAAGTAGACAGATAAAAAGGATTGATTATTGATTTCTAAAACCTAATTCTTGATTAAAACTGGAAATAGATAAATGGCTGTATATCGGTGGAATAGGCTTGATAACATATCAATACTACCACTAAGGCGATGGCGGCTTTTACTACGTAATGGCTTTCGGCAAAAACGTGCTCGGTATAATCTTTCCAGCGTTGGGGCAGCCAGTGGGTGATATAGCCTATGAGGATGATTCCTAAACTAATATTGTTGTACTTCATCACTTGCATAGCCGAACCCCAGTCCATATTATGAGCGACTTGGTCAAACCATTGTTTTATACTTTCCATATCGTTGCTTCGGAAAAACACACGTGTGAAAGTGATAAAAACAAAAGTAAAAGCTATTTTCCAAGCGCGTAGTACCCACAAGTTACTGTTCTCATACGGGCTCACCTTACGCCAATACTTATAAGCCACAACTCCTAAACCATTGAGTCCGCCCCAGATAACAAACTTCCACGATGCACCGTGCCACAATCCTCCAATGAGCATTGTAATCATAATATTGATATTGGTAGTAAGGTAGCGTTCAAAGGGTTTATAAAAGAACGCAACCGCAGAACCTGCTATTAACAGTAGCCCTGTGATGAGGGTGAAAACGAGATTGTTGATCGCTACTACCAAAATCACTACAAAAAGCAAAGAGAAGACGAAAGTGCCTATGGTACTATTGCGGTTACCTCCTAATGGGATGTACAAATAATCTTTCAGCCAAGTGGAAAGGGAGATATGCCAACGTTTCCAGAAATCACCGCAATTCAAGGCTTTGTAAGGCGAATTGAAGTTTACAGGCAAATGAAAACCCAATAGCAGTGCCACCCCTATAGCAATATCGGTATAACCAGAGAAATCACCATAGATTTGCAACGAATAGCCTATGAGAGCCAGAATATTGGCAAAACCCGTGTGCATAGAAGGGGCATCGAATATTTTGTCTAAGAAGTGCAAAGCAATAAAATCGGCAAAAATCATTTTTTTAATGAGCCCTTTGAGAATGAAGAATATCGCTTTATTGAACTCTTCTTTAGAAACAACAGTTTTCTTGAGAATTTGAGGTACAAACTCTTCGGCGCGGACGATAGGCCCTGCCACGAGTTGAGGAAAGAAACTCACATAGAAACCAAAATCGAGTATAGAGTTCAGTGGAGTTACCTTGTTACGGTATACATCTACTGTGTAGCTAATCGTTTGGAATGTATAGAAAGATATCCCTACAGGCAAAATGATTTTATCAACTGTGAAATAGCCTTGATTGCTAAAGCCATTTGCCCAATAGGCTAAATAGTTAAACGTTTGGTGCTGGGTGTGGAAGAGTGCATTGTAAGTATCGGTAAAGAAATAAGCATACTTGAAATATGCTAACACTAATAAATTTAAACAAACACTCACGGTTACAGCTATTTTGCGTCGGCGTTCTTCGGCTTGCCGATAGATGTAGTGCCCCAGATAAAAATCGGTAACAGTACTGAATACTAACAGCAACACAAAAAGGCCGCTCGCCTTGTAATAGAAATAGAAACTAGCGATTAGCAAAAACAGATTGCGCAGGTGTCGGCGTCGGTAAATCAGAGCAAAGACAGCATACACCAAGACAAAGAATATCCAGAAGTCTATCCGCACAAAAGTAAGCGGATGCTCAGGATTAAACATAAAGAAATTGTTGAAAAAGTCTGTCATAAATCTGTTATTCTACCGCTGTGAGGTCGTTGTGTAAACACTGATAAAACACTTCTGAAATAAGTTTAGTTCCTTTAGGGCTAAAATGGACATAATCGGCAGCTGCCATTCCTTCTTTTACCCACGTAATCATAGAGTTTTCGCCACCCATTGCCTCATACATACTGAAGTAGGCGATATCGTTTTTCATACACTCTTCTTTCATCAAATCGTTGAGTTTAGGCACATAAGGATAAGTGATGCGCTTGCCGTTGTGCGAGGTGGTCATATCGCCATTACCTATGAGCATAAACATTGCATTGGGGTTGGCACGTTTCACCCATTTCATATTGAAAATAAGTCCTTCAACATAGTCTTTCAGCTGTTGGTCGGTTTTCATATAAGGAATGGTATTACCTCCGAACTCAAAAATAAAGAGGTCGGGTTTACGAACGGCAGACATTTGGCGGTAATTCTCATAGTTCATACGGGTGAAAATACGTCCTGCTTCACCGCGCATTGCCACGTTATCGGCGCGCACTCCCGAAGCAGCATCGAGGGTAATTCCATAGAAATCAGGACTTACACGTGCTTCCAATTCTATATATAACTCATCGGGGGTAGTTGCAAAATTCAGTTGGTAGTTATGGTATTTACCATCGGCGATGAGAGTATCAATTTTAATTACATTTTTTCCTTGGTATACCCTAATAGCAGTTCGGCTGGTAGCATTACCATAGTGCAACCCAAATTTGGTATAGTTTTGCAGGCGTGCGTAGGATTTTTTAGAAGGTTTGATTGTAAAGGATGCTTTTGTAGGTTTCAACAAAGCAGTATCTTTCACATAAGGTGTAAAGCGCGAATAAGTAGCATAAAGTCCGTAACTATTGTGTTTCACAGTTTTGCGCTGTTTGCGATCAAAGAAAGCATAGCGCATCCAGTTAGGTGAAGAGACTATATCTACACTATTTTGGCTATAGACCACCTTGATAGGAACGAAACCAGGTCCGCCTCCACCATAGGAGAGTTGCAAGCGGTTGCGTATATAGGCAGTTATACGGTCGCCTTCTATTTGAGAGTCGCCGTAATGTACAATTTGGCAAACGCCTTGACGGAGTTTAGCTTTGAGGCGTTTGATATAGTCAATTTTATTTCCAGGGTAATAGATTTTACCTTCTACATTGGTATCTAAAGTGTGTAGAGAATCTTTTTCGATAGTATCGTTCGTTGTTAAATTTTTTGTTTTTTCATCAACGATGCTTCCCGAAGTTTCTTTGATTAGTTCATCGAGTTTGTTGTTTTCTTTTTCATCAGCTTTGAAGAGTTCTCCTAAAATATCGGGGGTAGGATAGCGCAACATTGCATCACCAAAGGCAATACCTTCACGCACCATACCGTTGGCGGTGGTGTGATAACGACTGAAAAAGGTCATCGCAAAAAGGGCAGCGAGTAGTCCCACGATAAAGAGTAAGATTTTCTTAGGTTGCATAGATTAACTCATTAAAGATTCCCATTCGGTCATTAAATCCTCCAATTGTTGTTTTTTCTGTTCGTACTGTTTGTAGAATGCATCGGTTTGTAGGCCTTGCCCCATTTGCTCGTTCATCGCTTTGAGTTCCTGTTCGAGGTCGGTGATGTTGCGTTCTATTTTATTGAGTTTGTTTTGAGCTGCTTTCTGTTGTTTTTGTTCTTCGAAAGAGAGTTTTTCGGGAGTTTGAGCAGCTTTAGCAGTAGTAGTAGTTTCTTTAGGTTGTTCTATTTCGCGGAAATTAGCGACAGCACGTTGCTCTAAATAGAAATCGATGTCGCCCAAATATTCTTTGAGGTGTTGGTTTTTAAATTCGTATACTTTATCGGTGAGTCCTTGCAAGAAATCACGGTCGTGCGACACGATGATGAGCGTTCCTTCGAATTGCTGAAGTGCTTTTTTGAGTACATTTTTGCTCTTGATATCCAAGTGGTTCGTAGGCTCGTCCATTACCAAGACATTGAAATCTGACAGCAACATTTTAGCCAATGCCAAGCGGTTGCGTTCGCCTCCTGAAAGCACTTTCACTTTCTTATCTACTTCATCACCACGGAAGAGGAAAGAGCCGAGTATGTCGCGGATTTTCATACGATTGCTATCGTTAGCAGCGTTGAACATCGTATCGAGTACGGTAAGTTCACCATCCAAATAGTCGGCTTGATTTTGGGCAAAATATCCCAATTGCACATTGTGACCTAACTTGATAGTTCCATCGTACGGAATTTCGCTTACAATCATCTTAGCGAGGGTAGTTTTTCCTTGTCCGTTTTGTCCTACAAAGGCCACTTTACTGCCGCGTTCTACGAGTAAACTCACGTGGCTAAGCACTTGTTTTTCACCGTAGTTTTTAGATACATCGTCTATTTCGAGCACCACTTTTCCTGGAGTTACCGATACAGGAAAACGCACATTCATCACAGCATTATCTTCCTCATCTACCTCTATGCGCTCTATCTTGTCGAGTTTTTTCATCAGCGATTGCGCCATAGAAGCCTTAGTAGCTTTTGCACGGAATTTTTCAATCAGCTTTTCGGTTTGCTGAATTTTCTTTTCTTGGTTTTTTTGTGAAGCGAGTTGTTGCTCACGTATTTCTTGGCGCAATGCCAAAAATTGAGTGTAGGGTTTAGGGTAATCGTATATTTTGCCTACTGAAATCTCGATAGTGCGATTGGTAACATTATCTAAAAACATCCTATCGTGAGAGACGATTACCACTGCCCCACTATAAGTAGTAAGAAATTGTTCTAACCATATAATCGACTCGATATCCAAGTGGTTTGTAGGCTCGTCCAGCAACAATACATCGTTGTTTTGCAAGAGCAGTTTTGCTAACTCTATGCGCATACGCCAACCTCCTGAAAAGCTATCGGTGAGTTTATCAAAATCACTACGCTGGAAACCAAGACCTTGTAATACTTTTTCGGTTTCACCTTGGTACTGATAGCCCCCGATGAGATCGAAACGATGTGTATAATCGCTTAGCTTATCGAGCAAATCGTGGTATTCTTGACTCTCGTAATCGGTGCGAGTTTCTATTTGATGATGGATATCGTCTAACTGGCGTTCTAATGCTTTTATTTCGGTAAATGCCTGATAGGCTTCTTCTAAGATAGTGCGCCCTTTTACAAAATCGATATCCTGTTTAAGGAAACCGATGCGCACATCTTTATCGGTAGCAATTCCTCCAGTATCGGGTTTCAGTTCGCGTGAAAGCAGTTTGAGCATTGTAGATTTACCTGCTCCATTCTTACCGATAAGCCCCACTCGGTCGCCTGCATTGAGCATAAAAGCGACATCCTCGAAGAGGTATTCACCTTGAAAAGAAACAGATAGATTGTGAACATTCAGCATAGAGAATAATTAGCAATTGATAATTGACAATTGACTACTGACAATTAATAATTTAAAAACGGGGGCAAAAGTACGAATAATTTGTGAATTAGCAAATTAGCAAATTGGCTATTTGACAAATTATTTTTACCTTTGCGGCTTGAAACTGAACCTCTAATGAATTTATTTATTTATATTATTGCCTTCCCACTTATTTGGCTACTCTCGCGAATGCCTTTCTGGATGCTCTATGGCATATCGGATTTTTTATATTTTATACTATATACTCTATTGAAATACAGAGTAAAAGTGGTACGCAAAAACTTGCATACAGCCTTCCCTTTTAAAACTGAAACTGAACTTTTAGATATCGAACGCAAATTCTACCACCACTTTTGTGATACTCTTTTAGAAATGGTAAAATCGTACGGAATGAGTGAAAAAGAAATGAAAAAACGTATGGTTTTTCCTAACTTGGAAGTTTTGAAGAAATACGAAAATGAGGAACGCAACATCTTGTTTATGTGCAGTCATTACGCAAGTTACGAATGGTTACTTTCATTGGCTTACTTCCTTAAACACAAATCGTACGCTCTCTATACCCCGCTAAGCAACCCTTATTTTGACAAACTTTTACAGAAAATACGCACTAAACATCACAGCTTTTTGCTACCGCGCTACACTGCTCACCGCGAGATGAAAAAACACAAAGATGCTCACGATGTATATTGTTATGGATTTGCTTCCGACCAGATTCCAAACAACAAAAAGAACTATTTACGTCCGTTTTTAGGTTTGAATGTACCTGTTTTCACTGGGGCAGAACGCTTAGGTAAGGCTTTGAATACGGTGATTGTATTTGCTAAAATAGAAAAACTAAAACGCGGGTATTACCAAACAACTTTTGAAGTTTTAGCTGAAGTACCTAACGATTACGTCGATTTTCAAATCACAGATATGTTCTTTGAACGTGTAACCCGACAAATTTATGACCGTCCTGAGTTCTACTTATGGACACACAATAGATTTAAAAGGATGAGGTAAGACAAGATGCAAATAATAAAAAAGCTGTCCAGAGTTGGACAGCTTTTTTATTTGTAGTGTTGTGAATATTTATTTTTTAGCCACTGCAACTTTTAGCATATCGCAGGCTTGTTTTTCACCACTATCACAGGCTTGATCAAACCAATCGATAGCACGAGTATCGGATTGCTGGATACCTTCGCCGTGATAATAGCAATTACCCAAGCGGAATTGTGCAGGTGCATAACCTTGACGAGCTGCGCGTTTATAATAGTCGGCGGCTTTTTCGTTAGAGCGTTCTAAACCACTACCATTGTAATAACAATTTCCTAATTTGTATTGCCCTTCAGCATATTCGCGGTGAGCAGCTTTTTGGTATTGAGTTACCGCCTGACCGAAATCTTGTTTGCTTTCGTAGTAGGCACCGAGTTCGGTGAGTGCCGCTACATTGTTTTGTTCGGCAGCTTTAGAGAGCCAAAGTACCCCTTTGTGTTCATTGAGGCGTTTCATAGGTGTTTTAGGTGCAGGAGCATTGTGTGTTACTTTACGGTTGTTCACTGCTGGCGTCTTAACAGGAGTATTTTCTGTTATTGTAGGGCGTGCAGAAGGGCGCACTCTGGTACGTGTTGTAGGTGTAGCAGTTGTAGTTGACGCAGCTGTAGTTACTGTAGTAGTTTTACCTTTAGCAGGAGCGGGAGTCTTAGGCGCAGGGGCTGGTTTTTCTTTAGGTGCAGGAGCTACATCAGGAACAAAAGTCATATAGTATTTACCTAAGTTAGATTGTGTTTCGGCATCGCCTTTTTTAGCAACACGTTCGCTCCAATAGACTGCTTTTTCTTCGTCTTTTTGAGGATTTTTTGCCTCGAAATAGTATTCAATCAAGCGTTTTTGCGCTTGGGTGTTATCTTGTTGTTTAGCAAGTCTTTCATATAAAGGGAAAGCCTTATCGTTTTGTTTTTTCACTCCTTTACCATAGAAATATCCATCGGCAACGGTAAGGATTACATCAGGATTTTCTTTAGGATCGTTTGCTTCTACTTTTTTGAGTAACCAATCAAAAGCTCCTTTATGAGACAAATCGGCAGCTTTCATCGCCCATTTAGCAGCTTCATGTGGTGATTTTTTTACACCTTTACCATCAGCATAGCATTGAGAGAGGGTGAAAAGCACATCGGCATAAGCATCAGCTTGCCCTTGATAGAAATAGTCTAACATTTGATTTTCAGGAGTAGGAGTAAGTTTTGCAGCTTTATTGTAGTACTCAAAAGCACGAGTGTAAGATTGATTTGTATATTTCCCTGTGAAATTCAAATCACCTAATTTTTTAAGTGCGAGTAGGTGGTTTTGAGCGGCTGCTTTTTCGAGATATTCAAAGGCTTTTTTCACATCTTGTTGTGGTTCTTCAAGCAAGAGAGCTCCTAAATTGTATTGGGCTGCCACATCGCCTGCATCAGCAGCTTTTCGGAAGAGTTCTACTGCTTGAGCTACTGATTGCCGTGTGCCATTGCCTGTAGCATAACATACAGCTAAGTTGTTTTCGGTTATAGGAGAAGGGTTGGCATTCACCGCTTTGAGAATCCAGTTGAAAGCATCGCGTTGAGAAGCAGTTCCTCCAATACCATTATAGAGGCATACTGCTAATTGTCGTTGAGCATCTACATTGCCTTTATTAGCTGCTTGAGTGTAGTAATCGAGTGCTTTTTTAGGGAATTTACCTATAAGTGGACTATTGCCATAGAAGTAGAAATTAGCCAAGTGATAGAGTGCTGTAGCATTGCCTTTGGCTGCTGCCTTCTCAAACCATTCTATCGCTTTACTTTCAGATTGTTCTACCCCTTTGCCATTGAGGTAAGACTCACCTATCATTGCTTGTGCCTCAGTATCACCTTTTTCAGCTACTTGCATCAAGCGTTGTATCGCTTCGGGGTTAGAAGGGTTGATTTCGTACACCCAAGTAGCGAGGAGAAGTTCAGCTTCTTTATTTCCTTTTTTAGCAGCTTTGTCAGCCCAAAATTTAGCTTTGTTCACATCTTTAGTCACACCATCACCCGCATAATACGCTTTAGCAAGGTCGAGCAAAGTTTCAGCTTTTTCTTTATCGGCATTCTTTTCAATCCAAGCGTAGTACTTTTCGGTAGACTGAGGAACACCGCGACCATCGCGATAACAAAGTGCGAGTTCTTGCTCGGCTTTTTGGTTGCCATTTTCGGCTGCTTTAGCGAGCCATTCAGTACCTTTTTCTTCAGATTTAGGCATTCCTTTACCATCGAGATGGAGGTGGGCAAGCTGGTATTGCGCTTGTGCATCGCCTGTTTCGGCTACTTTTTCAAGCCATAAGGCAGCATCTTGAAAAGAGCGTTTTACCCCTTTGCCTTTCAGATAAGCTTCGGCTAATTCCGACTGGGCTTTCACATCGCCTTTCTCGGCGAGTTTCATCAGTTTTTTCACACTTGTATCTTGCCCATACGCTAAAGAGGCAAGAAAAACAGAGACTGCTAAAAACAAGTTTTTCATAGTATAATTTGTTTATTTTTGAGATTATATTGTTTGAGGGCACAAATATACGTAAAAAAAATAAACTATCTATACAATGCACTTATTTTTTTTTCAAATCAGTTTCATTTTTGAGATTGTTAAACCCGTCGAGTTCAGCTACTAATGAGCCTACACGTAAGGCGGCACGCAGTTTTACGGGCACTTTGTTCTTGTCGTCAGTAATCCACATTGTGATACTTTCTTCTTCTTTAAACACGCGACCATCTTGCACTAAAGGGCAGAATTTAAGCGTATTTACAGTACCAAAATGCGTTTTTACTTTCTCACGACCGAGGAGTTTGAGTTTGAATTTATACACTTCATCGTCATCGAAAATCATATCTAAAGAGATTTGTCCCCCCACTTTCATATTTTCGATATCGGGGTGATGGCGAAGAGCGTAGAAAGCCGAAATCACATCGTGAAGCCCTGGTTGGAAGGAAATTTCGGTATCTTTACCATTTTCCATATTGTGGATTTTCACTTTGTTATCGGTATGATTGAAGTACATTTTTAAATATTTAGTATAGCCACCTTCGTAGATATTACGGATAAAAAGACGTGGTTTGCCATCGGTGATGCCAAAATAACTCTCATAAGTATCATCTACCTTAAAAAATACACGTGCTAAACCTGTAGTCGCCCCTTTTCCGGTAGCGTGATACACTTTTTCACCTCCATACATCTCTTCTTTGACCGACATTGTAGCGATACTCGCATTAAAAACACCATATTTTACTTTAAAACGCAACCATTCGCCTCCTTTAAAAGGCAAATCTGAAGTTTGTGCCGACAATGGTGCCAGCAAACAAGAGAAAAGAGCAATGAATAAAGATTTGTTTTTCATAAGTTTCTTTTTAGTACCCTGACCTTCAAAAATGAAGCCTTTGTTTAACATTTTGTGATGTATAATCAGGGGTTTAGATTCAATTTTGAGAAAGTTAGCAATTAATGTGCCAGTTTTACACAAGAGATAATATTGAGATTAAGTAAGTTATAAAACTTGTTTATTCAATTTTTATTATTACCTTTGCCTTCAAATAAAAAACAGCTTTATGAAACAATTATTTTTAACCATTTTTTTAGGGAGTTTGTTTGCTTGTTCCTCTCCTACTTCAGAAAACAAACAACCTCAACAACAAGACGATACCCCTATTATACCCGAAACTTCTTATACTCAGTATGTAAACCCTCTGATGGGTACCGATTCCAAGTTTAGTCTTTCTAATGGTAATACTTATCCCGCAATAGCTGTGCCTTGGGGTATGCACTTTTGGACACCTCAAACAAACAAAATGGGCGATGGCTGGGTATATCAATATCACGCTGATAAACTTGTAGGTTTTAAGCAAACTCACCAACCAAGTCCGTGGATTAACGACTATGGAGCTTTTGCATTGATGCCCATAGTTGGTGATTTGAAAATCAAAGAAGAAGAGCGAGCTTCGTGGTTTTCGCACAAAGCTGAAACAGCTCAACCTCACTACTATAAAGTGTACTTAGCTGATTATGATACATCGGTAGAGATTACACCTACTTCACGAGCTGCACAGTTTCGCATTACTTTTCCCGAAAGCGATAAGGCTTATTTGCTTCTCGATGCTTATTTTAAAGGCTCAATGGTACAGGTATTGCCCAAAGAGCGCAAGATTATAGGCTACGCGCGCAACAACAGCGGGGGAGTACCCGAGAACTTTCACAATTACTTTGTGCTTACTTTCGACAAAGATTTTGAGAGCGTACAAACGTGGAGTAACGGTTTTAAACTATCCAAAAACACTGAAAGTAAGGGCGAACATACAGGAGCAGTAATAGGTTTCCACACTAAAAGAGGCGAACAGGTAACTGTAAAAGTAGCATCGTCGTTTATTTCACCTGAACAAGCCTTGTTGAATTTGCAAACAGAATTAGGCAACGACACTTTTGAACAAACCAAACAAAAGGCTCTTGCTCTTTGGGAAACTGAACTAAGCAAAATACAAGTGGAGGACGAAAATATAGACCATTTGCGCACTTTCTACTCTTGTTTGTACCGCACTCTGCTCTTTCCACGCACTTTCTATGAGTACAACAAAACAGGGGAAATGGTGCATTACAGTCCGTATAACGGTAAGGTGGAAAAGGGGTATATGTTCACCGACAACGGTTTTTGGGATACTTTCCGCGCTGTATTTCCACTGTTTAACCTGTTGTATCCCGAAATGAACCAACAGATGATGAAGGGATTAGTAAACGCTTATAAGGAATCAGGCTGGTTACCCGAGTGGGCAAGCCCAGGACATAGGGATTGTATGATAGGCTCTAACTCAGCTTCTATCATTGCCGACGCTTACCTAAAAGGAAATATAGAGGCTGCTGATGCTGAAATTCTTTTAGAAGCGATGTTAAAAAACGCTACCCAAAACGATGGCAGACCTGTGAAATCAGTAGGTCGTGAAGGGGTAGATTACTACAATAGTTTGGGCTATGTACCTTATGATGTGAAGATTAACGAAAATGTAGCCCGCACCCTTGAGTACGCTTATGCCGATTATTGCATTGCGCGTATGGCAGAAAAAATGGGCAAAGCCGATATAGCTAAACAATACTACGAACAGTCCAAACGCTATAAAAATGTATTTGACCCTGAAACTAAGTGGATGCGAGGCAAAAATAAGGACGGCAAGTTCCAGTCACCATTTAATCCACTGAAATGGGGCGATGCGTTTACCGAAGGGAATAGCTTGCACTACACGTGGTCGGTATTTCAGGATTTTGAGGGACTCATACAACTGATGGGGGGCAAAGAGGCTTTTGAGAAAAAGATAGACGAAGTATTTGAAATGCCGCCTTTGTTTGACGATTCGTACTACGGATTTACCATACACGAAATACGCGAAATGCAAATTATGGATATGGGCAACTACGCTCACGGCAACCAGCCTATCCAACATCTTATTTACCTATATAACTACGCTGGCAAACCTCATAAGGCTCAAGCTAAACTGCGTGAGGTAATGGAAAAACTCTACTCCCCTACCCCCGACGGTTATTGCGGCGATGAAGATAACGGACAAACTTCGGCTTGGTATGTGTTCTCAGCTTTAGGTTTTTACCCTGTAACTCCTGCTAATGATACTTATATTTTAGGAAATCCTTTATTCAAAACTGTAACTTTGCAACTACCTGAAGGTAAAAAGTTTTTAATTAAATCTGTAGCTCGCAACAGCACTGATAACTTAGTAGAATACGTTCAGCTCAACGGCAAGAAAATAGAAGGTTTTGAAGTTCCTTTTGAAGCGTTTAGAGAGAATGGAAAAATGACGTTCTTTAGGTAAATCACGATAGACGAATCACGAGGAAAGAACTAAAAATAGTATTACAACTATTTTCCATCATTCGTAATTCGTATTTTTTTATTATCTTTGCCTTTGAAAAACAACTTGATTGTTATGAAAAGAAAAACTATACTCATTATTTTATCCGTTGTCTTGCTTTTAATCGTACTAATTGTCGGAAAAAAAGCAGGCTGGTTTGGTGGTAACAGCGATGTCTTAACTGTTGAAACAGAAAAAATTACCCCTACAACTATTGTCCAAAAAGTATCCGCTACAGGAAAAATACAGCCTGAATTGGAAATCAAACTATCGTCGGAAGTATCAGGCGAAATTATAGAACTCCCTATAAAAGAAGGGCAAATGGTCAAAAAAGGCGATCTTTTGGTGCGTATCAATCCTGATATTTACCAATCAGTAGTAAAACGCAGTGCGGCGAGTTTAGAAACCGTACGTGCGAGCTTACAACAATCAGCCGCAACGCTCAAAGAAGCCGAAGAGAGTTACAAACGCAACAAAGTATTATACGAGAAGGGCGTTATCTCTAAATCCGATTGGGACAAAGCTGTATCAGCCTATGAGGTTGCCAAAGCCTCTCGCGAGTCGGCTCGTTTCAATGTACAAAGCGCGATGGCAAGTGTATCGGAAGCCCAAGATAACCTAAAAAAAACAATTATCTACTCACCTACTGATGGCACTATTTCTAAACTCAGTGTAGAGTTAGGCGAGCGCGTAGTAGGTACGATGCAAATGACGGGGACTGAGATTATGCGCGTGGCAAACCTTCACAATATGGAGGTAGAAGTAGATGTAAATGAGAATGATATCGTGAAGATAAGCGTAGGCGACTCAGTGAATGTAGAAGTCGATGCTTACCTCAAGCGCGTGTTCAAAGGTACCGTTACCAATATTGCGAACACCGCTAACACTACCACCAGTGTAGACCAAGTGACAAACTTCAAAGTAAAAATACATATAGAAGAAACTTCTTACAAAGACCTTTTAGAAGGCAAACCTGCGGGCTATTCTCCTTTCCGCCCAGGAATGACTGCTACTGTTGATATACTCACTAAAACCAAAAAAGATATAGTAGCAGTTCCTATCAGTGCTATTATTGTAAAGAAAAAATCGGAAATCGACCCTAAAACGCCTAAAGAAGACGCTGATAAAAAACAAGAAGCGGTATTCGTGTTCAAAAACGGTAAAGCCGAACTTCGCGCTGTAAATACAGGCATTCAGGATAATGTACATATCGAAATTCTTTCAGGTGTCGCCAAAGACGAAATTATCATCACAGGACCTTATAACGTTGTGAGTAAAAGTTTAAAAAATGGAGATACCGTTCAACTAACAAATAACAAATAACAAATAACAGTTAATACTATGAAAAAGTTTATTTTATTATTAGGTGTATTAGCCTTAGGATTTACTTCCTGTTCTAAGAAAAGTGAGAACTTAAAAGTAATCCCTAAAGATGCTATGGTAGTCGTTTCATTCGACTTGCAATCGCTTTACCAAAAAGCCGATGTAGAGGAATTACAACAACTCAAGAGTTTCCAAAAACTCAAAGAGGAAATCAGCAACGACAACAAGGAAATGGGTAAAATTTTTAATGAAATTCTAAAAGACCCTAAGTCTTCAGGAGTTGACTTTAAAAAGAACGCTTTCTTTTTTGTATGCGACAGTAAAAAATACGGAGGTGATAGCCGCAACCCTTATATAGGTGTAACTGCAGTACTAAGCGATGACGCTAAATTTAAAGACTTGCTAAACAGAGTCTCTCAAGCTACAAAACTTCAGTTGGACATCAAAAAAGAAGGTGCTTTAAACATCGTTTATTTTAATGAAGGAGCATCCCTCAGTTGGGACAACAAGAAAATGCTCTTCCTTGTAAACGACAACTATAGTACAAGAGTTGATGTAGTGCTTAAAAAACTATATGAACAAAGTAAATCAGAGCAAATTACTGATATCAAAGGTTTTTCTGATTTCTTAGACGGACAGAAGGATATCAATGTATGGTTGAATTTTGGAGGCTTTATGCAAGACGACAGTATGTTCCTCAATGGAATTGCAGCTTCTTTATACAAAAGTCTCTTCAATATGCAAAAAGACTCTTATTTCTATGGCTTTATAGATTTCGGTAAAGATGATATCAAGCTCACTACTTATAGCATCTACAACCAAGAAACAGCTAAACTCTTAAAAAAATACGACTTGTACGATATCTCGTTTGATAAAGATATCTTGAAAAACTTCCCTGAAAAATTACCTATAGCCATAGGTGGCGCTGTAAATGTGAAAAACTACTACGAGTTCTTAAAAGCTCAATTTGGCAAAGAACTCAATGAGGACGACCTCGTGAAACTGCTCAACACTCAGGGGCTTACTAAAGACAACGTGCTCAACTTCTTTGGTGGTAGCTTTGTGTTAGCTATTGAAGGTTTTGAAAATCAAAAATATATCAGCTATGATTTAGTAGAAGATGAGCAAAGTGAAGATGGTTATGAATACAAAGAAGTAGAAAAAGAAAGAATGTTTCCTGTTTTTGGACTCTCATTCAATATAGGCGATAAAACGCTCCTCGACAAAGGGGTAGCACTTGCTCACTTAGCGTTAGAAAACGGTTATTACAAACTCCCTCTTCAAAAAGACCTCACGCTTTATTTTGCTTATAACAATAAAGCTTTCTACGGCAGTAATTCTCCTAAAGGTGTAGAAGCATTCCTAAAAGGCGGTGTGAGCAACAACGCAGTGAAGTCCGATTTTGGCAAACACGTAAGCAAAGATCTCGCCTATTTCTATATGAGTTTAGAACCTAAGGATTATCCACAAGAGTATGTTGATATAATTAGAGAAAAAAACAGCCGTGAAGGCAGTTTAGCTTTCGATTTATTTACTCAACATTCCACTAACATAGAGTGCAAACGCATCGACAACTCTTCAGCTGAAATTATTTATCACCTTAAAGGGATTGAAAAGAACAGTTTGAATACTTTCTTCAAGTCGATAGACAAAGTAATAAACTATGAAAATTAAGCTACAACATTTAAAACCCACCTATATGTCGGGCGACGAAATACCGTCGTCCGATATATATTTACAGCCAGAAGTAATTTTTGAACAGGGTCAGTGTTACCTCATCAGGGCACAATCGGGGCAAGGCAAAACCTCACTTTTGAATTTCATCTATGGTGCAAGTTTTAGTTACGATGGCAAAATTACTTACAACGAGATGTTTAACAAAAAAGAAGTTCTTCGCTATCGCATTGATAAACTGAGTTATGTATATCAGGATTTAAGGCTCTTCCCTACCCTCACCGCTTTTGAGAATATAATTTTGAAAAACAAACTCACCCACTACAAAACCGAGTCTCAAATAAATAGCCTCATAGAGCGTGTAGGGCTCTCCCACAAACGCGATACTTTGGTACAAACACTTTCTTTAGGGCAACGCCAGCGCATCGCCCTTTTGCGCGCCTTGTGTCAGCCTTTTGAGTTACTGTTATTAGATGAGCCTTTTAGTCATTTAGACGATAGCAACACCGCTATTCTAAGAGAAATTATAGAGGAAGAACTACAAGCCCGCAACGCCAGCCTACTCCTCACATCTTTGGAAGACAACAACTTTTTCCACTATAACAAAAAACTCAATTTAGGTTTTAGAAATTAAATACATTAATTGTTATTCTGTTAATTGCTAATTGTTAATTGTTAATTGTAAAAAATGTTATACAAACTACAAAAAAACACACTTGTTAAATCACAAGTCATAGGTTATACCCTCACACTTTGTATAGGAGTGTGTATACTGCTCACCGTTTGTCAGTTATATTTTGATGTAAAGCCATTATTACAGCATCAAACCGATGTATTTGCAAGTAAATACGCAGTAGTGAGCAAAAATATTTCCATTTTCAAGACTCTTGATAAAGAAGGTATTTACTTCAACAAAAACGAGATGGAAAAACTCAAACAAGAGCCGTTTGTAAAGAGTGTTTCACACTTCACTCCAGCCTCCTTCAAAATAGGTGCTTATACTGATAAAAATGACAATATTCCCCTCTTCTACACCGATCTCTTTTTTGAAAGCATCCCCGATAAATACCTCGATGTTCAACCCGATGATTGGCAATGGACTGAAGGCAGTAGGTTTGTGCCTATTATCATCCCTGAGAGCTATCTAAACCTCTATAACTTTGGCTTTGCCGAAAGCCAAGGGCTACCCGTATTTTCTAAAAATACCATTTCGCAAGTGCGTTTCAATTTAGAAGTGAGCGGCAATGGTAAAAACGACAACTACGCCAGCAGAATTGTAGGATTTTCTAACAAAATCAACTCTATATTAGTACCCCAAAGTTTTTTAGATTGGGCAAATAAAGAGTATGGCAAAACTGAAGTGAGTAACACCAGCCGATTGTTAGTAGAGTTTGAAAACCCCTCCGATGAACGCGTGTTGCAATATTTTAACACTCACAATCTCTCCATTAATAAAGACGAATTAGAACTCAGCAAAATGAGTTTCTTTTTCCATTCTGCCTTGCTCTTTGTAGTAGGCATCGCACTGATTATCATAGTACTATCGGTTGCTTTTATCTTGCTCAGCGTAAATCTAATCATCCAAAAACACAAAGAACAAATTGTAAATCTATATTATATAGGTTACCAACCCCACCAAATCGCGCGATTCTATCAATGGATCATCAGTGTTGTTACTGTGATAGCCGTTGCAGGAGCAATAGCACTCAGTCTATACATACGCAAACTCTATACTGAAAAACTCAACACACTATTTGAGTTCAACAGCGAACAAAGTATACTGTTTATAGCAGCCATCATAATTTTATTAATATTAGGGGTATTATACAACCTTTTAGTACTGCGAAATATCCAAAAAACTGTAAAACTGTAAACAGAAATTACACACATATTACACACTTTAACTGTGTAATTATACGTTTTTCAACAAAGTATCAACATAGTTATTAACAGATTATCAACAGTATATTTCACTGAAATAAAAGCAATTAACGAGTTTATAAACATACTTTTCAAGTTTGGCACGATATTTTCAATAGAAAAGGCGTGAGTGAATAAAAGAAATCACTTATGATGCATACATAATTAAATAATGAATGATTTGTTCATAAGTACAAAAATTGGTTAAAAATTAAATTACTGAGAAAAATTGCTAAAAGAAACATTGTTAGATAAGAATCATTAAAACAAAATTGTGTAAAAAAATTAAATTTCATTTCATTTTACTAAAATCGTTGGGAAACGACATTCATTTAAAGAAACATTGCTAAAATTTTAATTGTTAAACAAAATCATTTATTGAACTATTGTAAAAAATAGTCTTTTAAACTGCCGAAGAGACTTTGCCAGTTTAAAAATACTAACAAATTTGGGAGTTAGTAGTAGTATTTATATTATATGCATTGGAAAAGACTTCCTGAATAGGGAAGTCTTTTTTTTTTGACTAATTACAATTATTTCGGAAAAAGTTTGTACATTTGCACGCTTTTTGTGTATAAAAGAAAAAAAACAACAAAAGCAAATATTAATTTTATATATTTTAAAGACATACGAATATGAAGAATCCTATTCTTTTAGTAGAAGATGATGTAGTATTTTCCAAAATGTTAAGCCGTTTTTTAGAACGCAATGGATATGATGTAATAGGGTGTTATACGTTAGAAGAAGCGGAGAAAAACCTAAACGCATCGCTGAGTATGGTTTTCACCGATTTAAGACTTCCTGATGGTGATGGTATCAATTTCCTAAAATCTGTAAAAGAAAGCTTCCCTAACCTCCCTGTAGTGGTAATGACCAGCTACGCCGAGGTTTCTACTGCGGTAGAAGCAATGAAATTAGGAGCTTTCGATTATATATCTAAACCATTCCAGCAAGAAGATGTACTCAACGTTATCAAAAATGCCCAAAGCAGCACCCGCACCGTACAACAAGACATTGCTGTAGCGAAAAAAAGTACTCCCTCATCAGCTACCGATAATAGCGCCCCTGCCAAGGTGACTAAAGCACCTGAAACCGATGCTAATAATCCTTACATCGAAGGTATTAGCCCTGCCTCTAAACGCTTGAGTAAATTTATCAACTTAGTAGCCCCTACCGATATGTCGGTGCTTATTATGGGTGAAAGTGGTACTGGTAAAGAGGTAGTTGCTAAATCTATCCACCTTAAAAGCGAACGCCGAAACAAACCGTTTATCGCTGTCGATTGTGGCGCTATCCCTAAAGAAATCGCTTCAAGTGAATTCTTCGGTCACGTGAAAGGGTCGTTTACAGGGGCTATTGGCGATAAAAAAGGTCACTTTGAAGAAGCCAATGGCGGTACTATCTTCCTCGACGAGGTAGGTAACCTCAGCTACGAGAACCAAATCCAGCTATTGCGCGCCCTCCAAGAACGCCGTATTAAACCTATCGGTAGCTCTAAAGAAATTGATGTTGATATCCGTGTATTGGCAGCTACCAATGAAGATTTACTCGCTGCTGTAAACAAAGGCGAGTTCCGCGAAGACCTCTATCACCGTTTAAACGAGTTCTCTATAAAAGTACCTTCTCTCAACGAACGCAAAGACGATTTGATGATATTCGCCTCACATTTCTTGGAAAAAGCTAATGAAAAACTTCACAAAAATGTACAAGGATTCACTGAAAAAGCTGTACAAAAAATGCTTCTATACACTTGGAGCGGTAACTTGCGTGAGCTATCAAACACCGTGAAACGCGCTGCCCTACTCACTCAAGGCGATTACATCACCGAAAACGAATTGCCTGAACCTGTGATTGTAGAAACTCGCCATTTCCCTACCGAACGCTTCTCATTCTCTACCAAAGAAAATGAACGTGAGCTTATCATTGGGGCTTTACACGAAACCCATAACAATAAAACAGAAGCAGCTAAATTATTAGGCTTTACACGTAAAACTCTTTACAACAAACTCAAAGCCTACAATATCGATGAATTTTAGATAGATAAGAGGTAAGGGATAAGAAGTAAAACTTACTCTTACCTTTTATTCCTTATTCTTTTAACCTAATAAAAATATGAGAACAGCAAAAAAACAAGTAGTAGTAGTAACACGAAAAACACATAATGCTACTCAAGTAACCATAAAAAATCCAAATCAGAAACTTCTTAGTTTTATAGAAAAATTAGCTGAAAGATCTAAAAAACTAAAAGAAGAAATAATGCAAATGGATTTTAAGGAATACAAAAGAATCTAGTTTTGAACTTGAATATTAACATACCTTTTGAGAGTGAAAAAGGTAATCAGTATGCTTTAGTGTTTTCTGTTTATGAACCTCTTTCTGATATTTCTATCCCAGTAGTTGAGGTAAGTTTAGCTTTGAAAAAGCAAGTAACTTCCACTAACTCACTGAAAGTTTTCAATTATATCATCAAAGAAATAGAAGAATATCTTTCAAAAAGAGAGGTCATTTTATACTATTATTGTGATAACGCAGAAATATATTACAGAAATAGTAAGAAACGATTTTTATCTCCCCAACATTTTAGAAGTGAGCTCTTTTATACACTTTTTATCAAAGCTAATCCTAAAGATTTATTGATAAAAACTTCTGAAATCATCAATGAGACAGTAGGAAATCACTATATTAATTTTATTTATAAACCCAAACATCAACATTATATTGATATTCTTAGCAAAGAAATAGAAGAATACCAAAAATGAAAAAAACTTATATTTTTATATCTTTATTTATTGTATCTTTCTTTACTTCAGTAGCTCAATCACCGCTGCGCTCTCCCGATGCTCAAGCCCAAGAAAAATGGGTAAACGATACTTACAACCAGATGTCTCTCGACGAAAAAATAGGGCAACTCTTTATGGTATCAGTCTACTCAAGCCATATAGGTACCAAAAGGGCTGAAGAAATTAAAGACTTCATCAAAAAATACTACATCGGTGGGATTATCTTCTCTAAAGGTGGCCCTAAACGTCAGGCTAAACTCACCAATGAGTACCAATCTCTCTCTAAAATACCTCTTTTTATGGCAATGGATGCCGAGTGGGGACTTGCTATGCGCCTCGACTCTACCTATGCCTATCCGTGGAATATGACCCTCGGAGCTATTAAAAACAATGCACTTATTGAGCGTACGGGCAAACGCATCGGGATGCACTGCAAACAATTAGGTATGCAGTTCAATTTCTCACCCGATATTGATATCAACACTAACCCCGACAACCCTATTATCGGTAACCGCTCTTTTGGCGAAGATAAACTAAACGTCGCCGAAAAAGGACTCGCTTTTACCCGCGGAATGCAATCAGTGGGGGTATTGGGCAGCGCCAAACATTTCCCTGGTCACGGCGATACTTCTAAAGATTCTCACAAAACCCTTCCTACCATTTCATTTACCAACACTCGATTGGATGAAGTAGAACTCTATCCATTTAAGGCTCTGGCCAAAGAAGTTGCCAGCGTGATGATAGGACATCTAAACGTACCTGCCTTAGAACCTAAAGCGGGGTTACCTTCATCACTTTCTTCAGTTATCATTACCGATTTGCTCAAAAAGAAAATGGGTTATGAAGGCTTGATTTTCACCGATGCGCTGGGTATGAAAGGTGTATCGGAATATCTGCCTGTAGGCGAAGTGGAAGTGGAAGCCTTCTTGGCTGGAAACGACATTTTGCTAATGCCTGCTAATGTAGCCAAAGGTTTTGAAGCTATGAAAAAAGCCTACCAAAACAAACGCATCAGTGAGGAACGTTTGGCTCACTCAGTAAAAAAAATACTGATGGCTAAATACAAAGTAGGACTCACTACTTTCACCCCCTTAGACGAAACAAAAATCACTGAAGGCTTGCACACCCTCGAAGATGATTTGCTCACCGAAGAACTCTTTGAAAACGCTCTTACAATAGGGCAAAACAAGGAAAATATACTCCCTTTAAAAGACCTCGATAAACGCAAAATTGCTTACGTGAAATTTGGCAACGACAGCGGTTGGACATTCTATTCTTCTTTGCGCAAATACGCTGAAGTTACTCTTATAGAACCTCAAAACGAAACTCAACTCTACAACGCAATAGAGAATTTCGATACGATTATCATCGGTTTGCACAAACCCGACAAAACTCCTTGGGACGATTATAAATTCAGTGACAATGAACTGAAATGGTTAGAGCATATCGCCAAAAAGAAGAAAGTGATATTAACTATTTTCACCCGTCCGTATGCAATGTTCAATGTAAAGAATATTGCACATATCAAGGCAATCGTATTTGCTTACCAAAACCACAAAGTAGCTCAAGAAAAAGCGGCTCAGCTCATCTTTGGCGCCATTGAAGGCAAAGGTGTATTGCCCGTAACCGCTCACCCCAATTTGCCTGTAGGTACTTCCATCAGCACTCAAAAAATAGGGCGATTGGCTTTTGGATTACCCGAAAGTGTAGGGCTCAATTCGGCTAAACTTAAAGAAATTGATAGTATTGCCTTAGATGCTATCAACCAAAAAATGACTCCTGGTATCCAAATATTAGTCGCTAAAAAGGGCAAAACAGTATACCGAAAAAACTTTGGTACTTTGGATTACAACCCTGCTAATAAGGTTACCGATAACACTATTTACGACCTTGCTTCACTCACCAAAATATTGGCAACCCTCCCCGAACTGATGCGTCTATACACCAAAGGTGATTTCAAACCTGTAGATACCTTTGAAGACTTGCTGCCTAAACTCAAGCACACTAACAAAGCTGAAATGACGATGAAAGATGTGCTCTCTCATTACGCACAATTTCAAGCTTGGATTCCTTTTTTTAAAAGAACCTTAGACTCTGTACAAAAACCGAGTACAGCGTTTTACAGCACTGTGAAAAGCGATGAATTCCCCACCGAAGTAGCCAAAGATATGTACCTCATAGAAGGATATACCGATACGATTTACAAACGTATAGACGAGAGTGAGCTCATCAAAGATAAAAAGTACTTATACAGTGATTTACCATATTACTACTTCAAAAAATTTATAGAAAAGAAAGAAAAAAAGCCTTTACAAGAGTTGGTACAAAAACACTTTTACAGAGGTTTAGGAGCTTACCAACTCACCTACTTGCCTCTACATAAGTTTTCCCCTGTAAATATCGCTCCTTCTGAAGATGAAAAAGGCTTTCGCAACCAAGTGCTTCGCGGTTATGTACACGACCAAGGTGCGGCTATGCTGGGAGGAGTAGGCGGACACGCAGGGCTTTTTGGTTCTGCCGATGATGTAGCCAAAGTGATGCAAATGTATCTCCAAAAAGGTTATTATGGAGGCACCTGGTTTCTGCAACCTCAAGCCGTCGCTCTTTTCAATACTTGCAACTACTGCAACGAAGGCAACCGTCGTGGTTTAGGTTTCGACAAGCCTCAATTAGGCCGCTCAGGACCAACTTGTGGTTGTGTACCTATGAACAGCTTTGGGCATACAGGCTTTACGGGCACTTTTGCTTGGGCTGACCCAACAAATGAAATTGTAATCGTTTTTCTCTCTAACCGCACCTACCCCTCTTCAAATAATAAACTACTGATTAACAAATTAGTGCGACAAAAAATACAAAGTGTAGTATATCAAGCTATCACTTCACAATAAAAATTAAACAAAAAGATTTGGCGTATAATAGAAAGATTTAGTATATTTGCGCCACATTAATCTTTTTTAAATAAAATTTATTGTATGGAACCTTGGATTATTGCCATTTTCATTATTGGCTATCTTTGTATTACTACAGAACACCAAATAAAGGTGGACAAAACTATTTCGGCTTTAGCTATGGCTGTTATTTGTTGGACGCTCTTAAAAGTTTCTAACATTGATGTAATGGAAGTATCAAATGGTATATTAGTACCCTCTGACCCTGCCGACAACGCTACCGCTATCGACAAAGCTTTACAACATCACTTAGCTGAAACAGCTGAGATTCTCTTCTTCTTAATCGGTGCAATGACCATTGTAGAAATTATTGATATGCACCGAGGGTTTGAAATCATCAAACGATTGATTCGTACCCAAAGTAAGGTAAAACTTCTATGGATTATAGGAATTATCGGTTTCTTCCTCTCTGCAATTATCGATAACCTAACTACTACTATTATCCTCATTACTATTCTGCGCAAGCTCATCCCAGACCAAAAAGAACGTATATGGTACGCTTCTCTGATTGTAATTGCTGCCAATGCAGGAGGTGCTTGGTCACCTATCGGCGACGTAACTACTACAATGCTTTGGGTGAAAGGCAAAGTAACTGCTGCTAAATTAGTAGAGTACGTATTAATCCCTGCTATTGTATGTTTGGTAGTACCTTTGCTCATTGCATCATTTTTACCTGTATTCAAAGGAAAAATCGATACTTCTAACAGTGAGAAAGGCGTTACTTACAAAAGCAGTATGCCCGTGCTCTCTATAGGATTTATCGCTATTATTTTTGTTCCTATTTTCAAATCAATCACTCATTTGCCTCCTTATATAGGAATGCTCTTTGCTTTGGCTACAATGTGGTTTATTTCTGAAAAATTGAAACCTATCAGCGAACTTTCGTTTACTGATAAGGATAAATTCAGTATTCACCGTGCGATGAGTCGTATTGAATTTTCAAGTATTTTGTTCTTCTTAGGTATTTTATTGGCAGTAGCTTCATTGCAAACTATTGGTACACTTTTCAATTTTGCGCAAACACTCAACGAAACTATCCCAAGCAAAAACGTAGTAATCTTGCTCTTAGGTTTTGCTTCGGCTATTATAGACAACGTACCATTGGTAGCAGCCAGTATGGGTATGTTCCAAGAAGGTATAGACAACGGTATTTGGCACTTCATCGCTTATGCAGCGGGTACAGGTGGTAGCTTGCTTATCATCGGATCGGCGGCCGGAGTTGTAGCTATGGGTATGGAGAAGATTAATTTCTTCTGGTACGTAAAAAATATCTTATGGATAGCCCTCTTAGGATTTATTTTAGGATACCTCACTTTGGTAAGTTTTGAAGCGCTACACTTCTTTGGATAGATAATAAGTAACAGATAAAATAATAAAGCCAGCTTAAAAGCTGGCTTTATTATTTTATCCTACTGAAACTAATTCAACATCAAAGATGAGAGGCGCATTGGGAGGAATAACACCGCCAGCACCTCGGCTGCCATAAGCGAGCTCTGAAGGGATAACCAAGCGGGCTTTATCACCTTCGCTGAGGAGCAAAATACCTTCGTCCCAGCCTTGTATTACTTGACCTACCCCTACGGTAAATTGCAAAGGTTCTCTACGGCGATGAGAGCTATCGAACACAGTTTTATCTAACAACATACCGGTATAGTGCACCGCTACTTTTTGTCCGGCTACTGCTTTTTTGCCATTGCCATTGTGGGTGATTTGGTAGTACAAACCGCTGTCGGTTTTATCAAAACCTACTACTTCTTTAGCTAAGGCTTCTTCAGCTTTGCGTTTTTCTTCGGCTAAACGAGCTGCTTTTGCTGCTTTGAAATCTTCAAAAGCCTTGAGAGCGTCCCATTTTTCAGCCTCTGCTCCTACTCTTAAAATTTCAATTTTTTCAATTTTATCACCTTGTGCAATCGCATCTACCACTTCTTGACCTTCTACTACTTCACCAAAAACAGTGTGTTTATTGTCCAACCAAGGTGTTGCCAAATGCGTAATAAAAAACTGACTTCCATTAGTGCCGGGACCTGCATTTGCCATAGAAATGACCCCTGCTTTGTTGTGTTTAAGTTCGGGGTGGAACTCATCGTCGAAACGATAACCAGGGTCACCAGTGCCTGTGCCTAACGGGCAACCGCCTTGTATCATAAAATTAGGAATCACACGGTGAAAGGTGAGTCCGTTGTAATAAGGAGTGCCTAATGGTTTTTGTGAATTTTTCATTTTTCCTTCGGCAAGAGCTACAAAGTTACCTACCGTAGCAGGAGTTTTGTCGTAAGTAAGACGCAGTAAAATAACGCCTTTATTAGTAGTTATTTTAGCATAAATTCCGTTTTCCATTTTTGTTTATTTTTAATTGTTAATTGAATTGGTTTAGCGCTTCAATAATGATATCGCAACCTTCTTTAATTTCTTCATCGGTGAGGGTAAGTGGAGGCGAAAGTCGTACGGCACGGTGTTCAAACAAAAGCCAATAGACTATCAATCCTTTATCCTGACAGTAATTCACCACAAAATCGGCAATTTCGGCAGTTTTCACGATAACAGCGAGCATTAAACCGCGACCATTGATACTTTCGATAAGT